>NZ_JTKZ01000850.1:0-7943 GCF_000799035.1 Delftia sp. ZNC0008 | reverse complement strand
CCGCGTAGCCCGCGCGCTATGACTTCGGCCTGGCGCCGCTGTCCACGCCCGCGCAGTCCACCACATCCGCCGCCCCGCAGGCACGCACGCCGCTGGCGCTGGCCGATGTGGAGGCCCCCGCCCTGTCCGACGGCAGCACGGCCATGTTCTACCGCCTGGCCTATGCCAACGGCCAGGAACTGCGCCCCTACCAGCTGGCGCGCTGGAGCCAGCCCCCTGCACTGCTGCTGCAGCAGCGCCTGCGCAGCCAACTGGGCCTGCAGCGCCCCGTGCTGGCCAGCAGCGAAAGCGTGGCCCAGCCGCGCCTGCAAGGCGCCGTGCCCACGCTGCTGCGCGTGGACATCGAAGAGTTCAGCCAGGTCTTTGATGCGCCCGGCTCCAGTGCCGGCGTGGTGCGCCTGCGCGCCACCTTGGTCGAGCAAAGCGGTGCCGTGGACCGCCTGCTCGGACAGAAGGTGTTCGAGGTGCGCAGTCCTGCAGCTTCGGGCGATGCGGCGGGCGGCGCCCAGGCCCTGGCCAAGGCCACGGATGCGGCCATTGCGCAGATCGATGCGTGGCTGGGGCAGCAGGGGCACTGAGCTGCTGCTGGATTTCCAGCCCATCCATTCTCTTGAGAACGGCTGGTGGGTGCATTGCATCCGCTGGCCGTTTTTTGTTTTCGGCAACTGGCTCTGCAAGCAAGTGGACTTTTTCTGCCCCTGCCGGATGGTTGCTTTTCGAGGCCGGGTCTCGGCCCGGCAGCCGACTGCCCTTTTCTTGATTCGCCAAGAAAGGTCAGATCACGAAGCAAGCCTGTCCTTCGGCAGGCTTGCAACCCCGCAACCGCCACGGCGCAGGTGCGGACATACGGGGAAAAGGCTGGGTACTCAGGGCAGGGGCGGGCCGCGCCTGACCCAGCGCTTCCCGCGCGTCCGTCAGGGGCTGTAGTCCCGATCCCACCGTCTCGGCTGCCCCTGGGACGACCGTCAACACTAGGTCCAGACTACGGCGCGCGGCGCGCAGGTTTTTTACAGTGGAACCGTCGCTGATGCAGATCGCGGCTTTGAAAAAACAAGGCCTGATTGCACGGCACGACTTCAACATCACTGAAAGGAACAAGCCATGAATGAAGACCGCATCAAGGGCAACTGGAAGCAATTCACCGGCAAGATCCGTGAGCAATGGGGCAAGCTCACCGATGACGATCTGGACGTGATCGCCGGCAAGCGCGAGCAATTCCTGGGCAAGCTGCAGGAGCGCCAGGGCCTGGCCCGCGACGCTGCCGAAAAGCAGCTGACCGACTGGCAAAAGCGCAACCCCGACTTCCGCTTCGAAGACTGACGAGGGTGGACTGCGGATGGGCTGGTCGCCCTGGCCGGCGCCCCCATCCGCTCCTCGACAGCCGGCATGCCCCCAGGGCATGCACCCAAGGCCCGCCGCCGCAGGCACCAAGGGCCAGTTCAGTACAAATACAAGGAGTTCCATCATGCAAACACCGCAACGCTTTCGCCACATGCTGTCCGCCGTCGCCCTGGGCCTGATGGCCTCCGGCGCCATGGCCATGACCAATGCCGAGCACACGGCCGCCAAGAACCAGATCGAGGCCGACTACAAGGCTGCCAAGGAACAGTGCAAGCCGCTCAAGGACAACGCCAAGGACGTCTGCGAGAAGCAGGCCAAGGGCCAGGAAAACGTCGCCAAGGCCGAACTGGAATCGCGCCGCAATCCTTCGCCCAAGAACAGTGAAAAGGCACTCAAGGCCAAGGCTGATGCGGACTACGACATCGCCAAGGAAAAGTGCGATGACCTCAAGGGCGACGCCAAGGACGTCTGCGTGAAGGATGCCAAGGCTGCCCATGTGCGTGCCGTCGAAGCCGCCAAGGTGAACAAGGCCCAGGCCGAACCTGCCGCCAACTCTGCCGCCAAGGCCGCCAACGTGGCCGAGACCCGCAAGGACGCTGCCGAGGAAACCCGCGAAGCCGACTACAAGGCTGCCAAGGCCCGTTGCGACACCATGAGCGGTGACGCCAAGGATGCCTGCGTGGCGGATGCCAAGCGTAAATATGGACAGTAAGCTCCCCCTGAGCGGCTGACGCCGCTTCCCCCTCTCTACTCGCTTCGCGGGGGAGGGGGACGGCACCTTCGCCGCGAGGCGGCTCTTGCCCGGTGCCCCTGGCCTTTTGGCCGCGCCAGTTTTATCCGCCTTGACCAAGCCCCGCTCGCGGGGCTTTGCTGTTTTCGGGTTGGCTGATGTGGGTCAAACGGGTTGGGCGGTGCTGTTCCTAAGCTGCAGGCTTTCACGATGAAGGCAGGAGAAGCATATGGCCGTGCTGGAATGGAGCGGAGCGCTGGCATTGGAGTTGCCGGCCATGGACGAGGTGCACCAGGAGTTCGTGCTGCTGCTGGCCGAGGTGGAGGCGGCCGATGATGCGCAGCTGTGCGCGCGCTGGGATGAGTTGATCGCGCATACGCAGGTGCATTTCGACCAGGAAGACCGCTGGATGCAGTCCACGCGGTTCACCAGCACCAACTGCCACAGCCTGCAGCACAAGGTGGTGCTGCAGGTGATGCGCGAGGGGGCGGCCAAGGCGGCAGCGGGGGATCTGGCCGTGATCCGCAGCATGGCGGGCGAGCTGGCGGCCTGGTTCGTGCACCATGCGCAGACCATGGATGCGGCGCTGGCCCTGCATCTGCGCAGTGCGGGCTTCGATCCCGCCACGGGTTCCCTGGCGCACCCTGAGGCCTTGCCCGAGCAGCCCATCACGGGCTGCGGCGGTGCCTGCGACGGCAGCGCCGACCGCGCGCGGGCCGTGCCGGCCTGAGCCGGCCTGAACCGATCTGAACCGGCAGTAAGGCCACCAGTCAGCCAGCCCGCTCAGGGCACGATCGCGGGCGATGCCAGGATGGGGAAGATCTTCACCAGCCCGCCCGCCATCACCTCCACGGCCAGGGCCGCCAGGATCAGGCCCATGAGCCGCGTCATCACGTTGATGCCGGTCTTGCCCAGCACGCGCGCAATCGGGTCGGCCAGCGAAAAGCAGACCATCACCACCAGCGCCACTACCACGCCATAGCCCACCAGCGCCAGGTGCTGCCAGATGGTGCGTGCCTGGTCGGCGTAGATCACCACGGTGGACATGGAGGCCGGCCCCGTCAGCAGCGGAATCGTCAGCGGCACCACGGCAATGCTGTTGCCCATGGCGGCCTTTTCCGCGCCTGCCGCCAGCGTGGGCGCGTTGGGCCGTTCCTCGGCCGGGCGGGCGTTGAGCATGTTCATCGCGCTGATCAGCAGCAGCAGGCCACCGCCCACCTGGAAGCTCTGCAGCGAGATATTGAAGAAGTCCAGCACCTGCAGCCCGATGATGGCGCAGGCCGCGATCACGCAGAACGAGGCCAGCGCCGCCGTGCGAATGGTCTGCTGGCGCTGCTGGGCGCTGAATCCCTCGGTGTAGTGGATGAAGAAGGGGACGATGGCCAGCGGGTTGATGATGGCCACCAAAGTGATCAGCGGTTTGAGGTCCATGGTTGCCTTGGAGCTAGAGGTTGCCGCCCGAGATATCGACCAGGCTGCCCGTGGTGTAGTGCGAGCCGTCGGACATCAGCCAGAGGATGGCGTCGGCCCCCTCCTCGGCCCTGCCGCCGCGCTGCATGGGCACGTTGGGCGCCAGGCGCTCGACGCGGTCGGGCTGTCCGCCGCTGGCGTGGATGTCGGTCTCTATCAAGCCGGGCCGCACGGCGTTCACGCGTATGCCCTGGGCGGCGACTTCCTTGGACAGGCCCAGCGTCATCACGTCCAACGCGCCCTTGGCGGCCGCATAGTCCACGTACTGGCCCGGTGCGCCCAGCCGCGAAGCGATGCTGGAGACGTTCACGATGGCGCCACCCCGTCCGCCGTGGCGGGTGCTCATGCGCCGCACGGCCTCGCGCGCGCAGATGAAGCTGCCGATGGTATTGACGCGGAACATGCGCTCCAGCCGCTGCACGCTCATCTCGGCCACGGTCTGCGCGCGGTCCACCACACCGGCGTTGTTGACCAGGGCATCCAGCCGGCCGAACTGCGCATCCACCGCACCGAACAGGGCCAGCACCTCGGCTTCGTCGCCCACATCGGCCTGCACGGCCAGCGCGCGGGTGCCGGCCAGTTGCACGTCGGCCACCACGGCCTCGGCCGCATCGCGCTGGTGCTGGTAGCTGATCACCACGTCCCAGCCCCGGTGAGCTGCCATGCGTGCCGTTGCGGCGCCTATGCCGCGGCTGCCGCCGGTGATGAGCACGACTTTTCGTTCCATCGAATGTCTCCTGTGAAAGAATTGCCGCACGGGCCGGCCCGCCGCCATTACAGCATTGCGGGGCGCGTCCGCCCACCGGGAAATCACAACAGGTTCTCAGACAGAAAGGAACGCGGACATGGGCAGTTTTGTGCAGTTGACTTCATTGGATGGCACGTCTTCGCCGGCCTGGGTGGCCCGCCCCGACGTGCCCGCGCGCGGTGCCATCGTCGTGCTGCAGGAGATCTTCGGCGTCAACGCCCATATCCGCGCCGTGACCGACCGGCTTGCGGCGCGGGGCTATGTGGCCGTGGCGCCGTCACTGTTCACGCGTGTGGAGCCGGGTGTGGACCTGGGCTACGGCGACGCCGACCGTGCCAAGGGCATGGCGCTGAAATCCGCCGCCGAGGCGCTGCCCCAGCCCGGCGTGCTGCCCGAGATCGAGGCCGCCATCGCCCATGCCGCCACGCTGGTGCCCGGCGGCAAGGTGGGCATCGTGGGCTTTTGCTGGGGCGGCCTGTGGGCCTGGCGCGCGGCCTGCAACCTGCCCAGCCTGTCGGCTGCGGCCTGCTACTACGGCGGCGGCATGACCACGCCGCTGGAGATGGGCCGCGAGCCGCTGTGCCCCGTCATCGCCCACTTCGGCCGGCGCGATGCGCACATTCCCGTGGACGCCGTGCAGGCCTTCGCCCAGGCGCAAAAGCATGTGCAGGTGCACCTGTACGACGCCGACCACGGCTTCAACTGCGACCAGCGCAGCGCCTACGACGAGGCCAGCGCCCTGCAGGCGCGCGACCGCACGCTGGCCTTCTTCGACCAGCACCTTGCCTGATCAACCCCCGGGGTCCGGATCACAGGCCGGCCCCGGCGTCGCCTTGCGCGCCTGCACGGTCTGCAGCGTGCCCCGCAGCGCGCGCTGCTGCGCGGTCAGGAAGCTCATCAGCCCGCCCAGGTCGTTCAGTTGTTGGTCTGGGCCGGCCATGCAGCACAGGTCGATCACCAGGCCCATCTGGTGCATGCAGTCCTTGATGCGATAGACCTCGTATTCGGAAATGGGGTAGTACAGGCTGGTTTCTTCCCCGGGCGGGCCTAGGGTGGAAGAGGGAGGGGTGGCAACTGTTTCGCCGGATGGAGTGATGTCAGCCATGGCAGCTCCTACGTGACATAAAGAGCCTGCCGCCACTCCGCCAAGAGAGGTGGCAGGACTGTGCAGGTTGGCGGACCGGACGTAGGACCGGCACCCCCTTGCGGAGGTCCCGCACAGCCCCGCCAAAACGGAACCGTGCCCGGCGCAGCACCGGGAAGATGAAAAAAGCCGCTGCCTCGTGAAAAAGGCGTGCGGCTGCTGCGCCTACGTTGTTTCGGGCCGCCAAGCCCGTATCCCCCGAGGGGATCGCGAAATGGTACTCCAAATGCGCGTTCTGCCGCGCTCTGAAGCCAGGTTCAACCTTGGGGTTGCTGCGCGTGCAGCCCCATGTGGTACAGCCCCCAGGGCGCCTGCGCAAAGCGTTCCTTCAGGGGCTTGCCTGCCAGATCGGCAATGCGGTCGGCGTCGTACATGGCCCATTGCGGGCCCAGGCCGCCCAGGCCCAGGCGCCGGCCGTCCATGTGCGTGGCCAGCAGCATGCGCCATTGCAGGGCCTGCGCCAGCGGCAGCTGGGCGCGGTAGCCGTCGATGGCCTGCAGGGTGATCCACTGGCCCTTGGCCGCTGCGGCGGCGCTGTCCACGCCGGCCGCCTGCAGCACGGTGGCCAGCAGCGGGCCGCGCAGCCGGTGGGGCTGGCCGTCGTATTCGATATGGGGCGTGATCTCCACCGTGGGCAGGCGCTCCAGCGCACCGGCCCCAGTGGTCCAGGCCGAGTCGAAGGCCAGGCCATGGTTTTTCAGCAGCAGATCGGCCACCGGGTCCAGCGGCCCCCGGTTGCCGCGCACGCCGGGGCCGCTGATGGTGAGCACGGCGGCTTCGGTGCTTTTCCCGGGGGCGGCTGGGGCGGCCAGGGCGCTTTCGCACAGGGCCAGGCCGGTGGCTGCGCTGGCGGCCAGCAGGCTGCGGCGTGAAAGCGGGCTCCGGCTTGCGGATGCGGTCATGGGGAACTCCTGGGGGTGCGTGGCGATGTGCCATCGCCGATTTTCCGTGAAGTGCCCATCCTGCGCGACAACGCCGCGCCCGCTGCGGTCAGCAGGCCCAGCAGCGCAAGCCCCCCGGCGCCCAGCGCTGGAATGGGCGCCGCAGATGGTGCGGGGGCCGCCGTGACGGTCACGGTGTTGCTGTCCGAGCCGGAGGTATTGCCATCACCGGGCACATAGCGCGCCTGCACCGTGGCCGTGCCCGGTGGCAGCCGGGGCACGCTGCAGCTGGCCTGCCCGCCGGTCACCGGAACGCTGGCGCACAGCACCTGCGTTCCGTTCAAGAAATCCACCGTGCCGCTGGCGCCGGCAGGCAGCGTGACCTGGGCGCTGAAAGTCACGCTCTGGCCATGGCCTGGCGCAGCGGGGGAGGCCGACAGGTGGGCGCTGGTGGCTGCCGGGCCGATCACCACGGTCACGGCTGCGGGTTCGGTGGTGGCGCCGTTGGCATCGGTGGCGGTCAGCGTGAAGCTGTAGCTGCCTGCCGCCTGCGTGGCTGGAGCCGAGAGGGTGCCGGCGGCCTGGCTGAAGCCTGCGGGCAAACCGCCCACGCTGTAGCTGAACGGCCCCACGCCGCCGCCGGGCACGGGCGCCAGCGGCTGGCTGTAGGCCGTGCCGTAGGTGCCGGAGGGCAGGCTTGCCGTGACGCTGAAGGCCGTGAAGCTGGCCTGTGCGCTCCTGGCTGCATCGATGGTGACGCTGCAGGTGGGCGTGCTGCCGCTGCAGGCATCACCCCAGGTGGCAAAGGCATGGCCAGCGTCGGGCGTGGCGGCCAGGGTCACCAGGGTGGGCGCGCCTTCGAAGTAGCCATAGCCGGCCTGGCACAGGCCGCCTGGGCGGCCGCAGTCCTGTATGGCACCCGTGGCTGCAGGCGGGGAGGCCTGCGCCGATACGCCGCCCGCGCCGCTGGTCAGAACGGTCAATGCCGCCTGGAAGACGTTCGCCTCCACGGCGCCGATGTCGCACCGCGCACCCTGGGGCCTGACCACGCCGCGCTGGTCCGTGCCGGGTGCGGCCGTGCAGGCCACCCCGTCCAGTGCCGGGCTGCCGGTGGTGTTCAACATGGTCTGGGTGGGGCCGCCGTGGCTGGCCAGGGGGCCGAGCTGCGGGTTGCCCGTGGTGAAGGCCAGGGCGCTGATGTCGGCATTGTTCAGGGCCTGCGCCAGGCCCAGCAGATTGTTGCTGCCGCTGGCATCGCTGGTGCCGCCATTGCGCAGGTCCAGCACCACGTCCCTGCCAGCGGGCTGTTTGGTGGCCGGCTCGAACACGCTGTCCTGGACAATGCTGGCCTGCATCTGCAGCGAGGCACCGCTGCGGGTGCAGCTGATGTTGCCACCCGCACTGCAGGCGGCCTGGGAATCGCCCAGGCTATAGATGGCGCCGCCTTGCGCGGCCGGGTTGTCGTCGCCATTGGCCTGCACGGTATTGCCGGCCAGGGTGGAGAAACGGATGGTGAGCACGCCGTTGTAGTTGAAAACGGCGCCACCCAGGCCGGCGCCGCCGCCGCTGCTGTTGCCCAGCCCGCCGTGTGCACCGTTGCCAGCCAGGGTGACCTGGTTCAGCGTCAAG
>NZ_JTKZ01000690.1:0-12355 GCF_000799035.1 Delftia sp. ZNC0008 | reverse complement strand
CCGATGGCGGCCAGCTCGGCAATCTCGCCGGGATGGTTCATGCCCATCTCCAGCACGGCCACGCGGTGCTGGCCGGTCATGCGCATCAGGCTCAGCGGCAGGCCGATGGAGTTGTTGAAGTTGCCGCGCGTGGCCAGCGCCGCCTCGCCCGCATGGGCACGCAGGATGGAGGCCACCATCTGCGTGACCGTGGTCTTGCCGTTGCTGCCGGTGACGGCGATCAGCGGCAGCGCAAAGCGCGCGCGCCAGGCCGTGGCCAGCGCGCCCAGGGCGGCCAGCGAATCGGGCACTTCGATGCCGGACAGGCCTGCAGCCTCCAGGCCGCCATGGGCCAGGGCTGCGGCGGCACCGGCCTCGCGGGCCTGGACCAGGAACTGGTTGGCATCGAAACGCTCGCCCTTCAAGGCGACGAACATATCCCCGGCCTGCAGCGTGCGAGTGTCGGTGTGCACGCGCGTGAGCACGGTCTGGCCGTTGCCGACCAGCCGTGCCTGGGGGATATGCGACTGGATCAGCTCCAGCGCTTGTTGCAAGGTCATCATGACCGCTTCTTTCCTTCACGGGCCGCCAGCGCCTTGCGCGCCTCGGCCATGTCGGAGAACGGATGGCGCTGGCCTGCCGTCTCCTGGTAGTCCTCATGTCCCTTGCCGGCGATCAGCACCACGTCGCGTTCGCTGGCGTGCGCGATCGCCTGGGCGATGGCCGCCGCGCGATCGGCCTGGGACTGCAGGTTCTCGCCCGGCTGCATGCCGGCCAGGATCTGGTCGATGATGCGGTCGGGCACTTCGCTGCGCGGGTTGTCGCTGGTGACCAGCACGCAGTCGGCATTCTTCTGGGCGGCCTGCCCCATGAGCGGCCGCTTGGTGGCATCGCGGTCTCCACCGCAGCCGAACACGCACCACAGCCGGCCCTGGCGCTGCTCGGCGGCCGGGCGCAAGGCGCGCAGGGCCTTGTCCAGCGCGTCAGGCGTGTGGGCGTAGTCCACGGCCACCAGCGGCTGGCCGGGCTGGACGATCTGCTGCATGCGGCCGGGCACGGGCTCCAGGTGGGCGCAGGCAGCGACGGCCTGGTCCAGGCTCAGGCCCAGGCAGCGCAGCGCTGCCAGCACACCCAGCAGGTTGGATACGTTGTACTGGCCCACCATGCGCGTGTGCATGCGCAGGCTGTGGCCGGCCTCGATCACGGTGAAGCTCAGGCCCTCGGCGCCCAGCGCGATGTCCTTGGCCTGCAGGCGCGCCGCGCCCTCGATGGAAATGCTCCAGACATCGAGCGCGGCAGAGGATGGGCGCGACTGCAGCGTGGCCCACAGGCGCGCGCCGTGCGCGTCGTCCACATTGACGACGGCGGCCTGCAGGCCGGGCCAGTCGAACAGCGCGGCCTTGGCATCCCAGTAGGCCTGCATGCTGCCGTGGTAGTCGAGATGGTCCTGCGTGAAATTGGTGAACATCGCCACGCGGATGCGCGTGCCGTCCAGCCGGTGCTCGACGATGCCGATGGACGAGGCCTCGATGGCGCAGGCCGCCAGGCCCGCATCGGCGTACTCGCGGAATGCGCGCTGCAGCCGCACCGGGTCGGGCGTGGTCATGCCCGTGGATTCCAGGGCGGGCGGGATGCCCACGCCCAGCGTGCCCACCAGGGCGCAGCCGCTGCGTTCCTGCAGCTTCACCTGGGCCAGCGCATGCGCCAGCCACCAGGCCGTGGTGGTCTTTCCGTTGGTGCCGGTGACGGCCAGCACGTCGATCCGGGCGCTGGGATGCTGGAACCACTGGTCGGCGATCAGGCCCGTGGCGGCCTTGAGGCCGGGCAAGGCCGCAATGTGCTCGCCGGAAAAACCGAAGGGCTCGACGCCCTGCGCTTCGACCAGGCAGGCCACGGCGCCGCGCTCCAGGGCCGAGGCCACATGGGCGCGGCCATCGGTGGCCGCGCCGGGCCAGGCAATGAAGGCATCGCCGGGCCGGACCTTGCGGCTGTCGGTCTGCAGCGTGCCGCTGCCTTGCAGGCGGGCGGCCAGCCATTGGACAGCCTCGGTGGCCGACGACAGCATCAGCAGGGCTTGGGAGGAACTCATAGCGAGGGCTCCTCCACGGGATTGGCGACGATCAAGGGCTTGACTTCCATATCGGGCTGCACGCCCATCAGGCGCAGCGTCTGCTGCACCACTTCGCTGAACACGGGTGCCGCCACGGTGCCGCCGTAGATGGTGCCGGCACTGGGCTCGTCCACCATCACGGCGACGATGATGCGCGGGTTCTCGATGGGCGCCATGCCCGTGAACCAGGCGCGGTACTTGCCGGCGGCATAGCCCTTGCCCTGCTGCTTGCGGGCCGTGCCCGACTTGCCGCCCACCGAGTAGCCGATGGTCTGGGCGCGCTGGCCCGTGCCGCCGGGGCCGGCCGCCAGGGCCAGCATCTTGCGCACCTCGTTGGCCGTGCGCGGAGAGAACACGGGCACGCCCACGGGCGGCTCGTCGGTCTTGACCATGGTGGCCGGGATCACGCGCCCGCCGTTGGCAAAGACGGTGTAGCTGCGCGTCATCTGCAGCAGGCTGGCGGACAGGCCGTAGCCATAGCCCATGGTGGCCTGCTCCACCGGCCTCCAGGTCTTGTAGGGACGCAGGCGACCGCTGGCGGCGCCGGGAAAGGAGATCTGCGGCTTCTGGCCGAAGCCCACGGCCGAGAAGGTTTCCCACATTTCCTTGGCCGGCATCTGCAGCGCGATCTTGGTCGTGCCCACGTTGCTGGACTTCTGGATCACGCCGGCCACGGTGAGCAGGCCGTAGTTGTGGGTGTCGGAAATCGTCGAGCCCGTGACGTTGACGCGGCCCGGCGTGGTGTCGATGGGCGTTTCCGGCTTGAAGCGGCCCGACTCCAGCGCCAGGCCGATGGTGATGGGCTTCATGGTCGAGCCGGGCTCGAAGGTGTCGGTGATGGCGCGGTTGCGCAGCTGCTCGCCCGTCAGGTTCTTGCGCTTGTCGGGCACGTAGCTGGGGTAGTTGGCCAGGGCCAGCAATTCGCCGGTGTGCGCATCCATGACCACCACGCTGCCCGCCTTGGCCTTGTGCGCGATGACCTGCTCCTTGAGCTTCTGGTAGGCGAAGTACTGGACCTTGCTGTCCACGGACAGCTGGATGTCGCGGCCGTCCTGAGGCGGCACTTCCTCGCCCACGCCCTCGACCACGCGGCCCAGGCGGTCCTTGATCACGCGGCGCGAGCCGGGCTTGCCACCCAGCTCCTTGTCGAAGGCCAGCTCCATGCCTTCCTGGCCATGGTCTTCCACATTGGTGAAGCCCACGATGTGGGCAGCCGATTCGCCTTCCGGGTACTGGCGCTTGTATTCCTTGCGCTGGTAGATGCCCTTGATGTTGAGGGCATGGATCTGCTGGCCCACGTCCCAGTCGAGCTGGCGCTTGATCCAGACGAAGGTCTTGTCCTCGTCGGCCAGCTTTTCCATCAGCGCGGGCAGCGGCATCTCCATGAGCGCGGCCAGCTGCTTGAGCTTGGCCTTGACCTCGGGGTCGTCCTGCTCGACATCTTCGGGAATGGCCCAGATGCTGGCGGCGGGAACGCTGGAGGCCAGGATCAGTCCATTGCGGTCCAGCAGGCGGCCGCGGTTGGCCGGCAGCTCCAACGTGCGCGCAAAGCGCACCTGGCCCTGGCGCTGGAAGAAGTCGTTGCCGAACACCTGCACATAGGCCGCGCGTGCACCCAGGCCGACAAAGCCCAGGCCCAGCATGGCCACGATCATCTTGCTGCGCCACAGGGGTGTCTTGGACGCCAGCAAGGGGCTGGAGGTGTAGAGCACGCTGCGCGTCATGGAGCCACTCCCGTGCGCGCATCGTCATTGACGTACTGGGCGATGGCCGGCGTGGCCGGCTTCATCTGCAGGCGCTCGCGCGCCATGACCTCGATGCGCTGCGGCGTGGCCTGGGCGCGCTTTTCCACCTGCAGGCGCTGCTGCTCGGTGGCCAGGCGGCGCGATTCGGCCACGGCGCGGTCCAGTTCGGTGAACAGCCGGCGCGACTCGTACTGGTTGTGCACCAGGAAGATGGCGCTGGCCATCACCGCCAGCAGCAGCACGAGGTTCAGGCGCAGCATGCCACGCCCTCCTCTTGCGCCAGACGGTGCGTGCGCTTCATGCAGGCACCTCGGTGCGGCGGGCCACGCGCATCACGGCCGAGCGCGAACGCGCATTGGCGGCGACCTCGGCCTCGCTGGGCTTGATGCGGCCCAGGGCTTCAAGGCGCATGGGTGTGGGCGCGGCAAAGGGTGCGCGCCGGTCATAGACTTCCTTGGAATGCCTGGCAATGAACTGCTTGACGATGCGGTCTTCCAGCGAGTGGAAGCTGATCACCACCAGGCGCCCGCCCGGCGCGAGCACGCGCAGGCTGGCCTCTAGCGCCTGTTCGAGTTCTTCAAGCTCGGCATTGATGAAAATCCGAAGAGCCTGGAATGTGCGTGTCGCTGGGTTCTGCCCAGCCTCGCGGGTCCGGACCGCGCCAGCCACGAGCTCGGCAAGCTCCGCGGTATTGCGAAGGGGCCCCTGGCTTTCGCGCCGAGCAACAATCGCCTTTGCAATGGGGCCAGCAAACCGTTCTTCGCCGTAGTCACGTATCACCTCCGCAATCTGCTGGGCATCGGCTTCCGCCAGCCAGTCCGCCACGCTCTGACCGCGCGTGGTGTCCATGCGCATGTCCAGCGGACCCTCGAAGCGGAAGCTGAAGCCACGCTCGGGGTTGTCGATCTGGGGAGAGCTCACCCCCAGGTCCATCAGCACGCCCTGCACGCTGCCGGCCGGCAACTCGCCCAGGTGGCGAAACCCTTCGTGCCGAATCGAAAAACGCGCATCGGTGATGCGCGCTGCCTCTTCGATCGCGTCCGGGTCCTTGTCGAACGCCAGCAAGGTCCCGCCCGGCCCTAGCCGCTGGAGGATGCGCCGGGAATGCCCGCCTCGCCCGAACGTCGCGTCCACCCATTGCCCGGCAACGGGCTGCGCGGCGCCGTCCAGCAGCGCATCGACGGCCTCGTCGAGCAAAACGGTGATGTGTTGCAACGGCTGATTCAAGAGAACGCCTCTTTCCTAGAAAGCAAAATCCTGGAAGGCCGCAGGCATCTCTTCCTGCATGGCCTTCGCTTCATGTGCCTCATAAGTGGCCTTGTCCCACAGCTCGAAATGGTTGCCCATTCCCAGCAGCACGACCTCCTTGGTCAGACCCACGGCGTCGCGCAACTCGGGCGACACCAGCACACGGCCGGTGGCATCCATGTCCACGTCCATGGCGTTGCCCAGGAAGATGCGCTTCCACCACTGCGCCGACATGGGCAGCTGCGCGATCCGCTCGCGGAACTGCAGCCACTCCGTGCGCGGGAACAGCATCAGGCAACCATGGGGGTGTTTGGTGAGGGTGACCTGGCCCTGCGCCATGGCCAAGAGGGCGTCACGATGCCGGGTCGGCACAGACAGCCGCCCCTTGCCATCGAGATTCAGCGAGGACGCCCCTTGAAACACGGTCAGTCACCCCGGTCGGTTGGAGCCATCGCGTCCCGAAAATCGGGGCACAAAGGCAACTTTCACCACTTAATTGCACTTTTTTGCACTGTAGCAGCAATTTGGTGTTTCACAACCCGGGAATGGACAATTATTTGCAATGAAATCAACAACTTAGAGATCGAATGCAATGTGAGTGATGACAAAAAACCGAGACTTTACAAGCACTTAGGGGAGTGATTGCAAGTGAACTCTCAATCCCGGCAGGCAATTGCAACGATTCAATTCGCTGGCGACGGGGTGCAACTCGGGCCGGCCTCCTACAAAAAGTGACTGCCCGGCAATGCGGGCAGTCACTTCGATGGCGGCCGCTCGGCCGCCGGGGCAGGCTTCAGAGGATGAAGCGAGACAGGTCTTCGTCCTGGCTCAGGGACTGCAGGCGCTGGTCCACGTAGGCCGCGTCGATGGTGACGGTCTGCCCCGAAAGCTTGGCCGCATCGAAGCTGACCTCGTCCAGCAGCCGCTCGAGCACGGTGGACAGGCGGCGCGCGCCGATGTTCTCGGTGCGCTCGTTGACCTCGAAGGCGATGCCGGCCAGCCGGGTGATGCCTTCGGGCGTGAACTCCAGCGTGACGCCTTCGGTGGCCAGCAGCGCCTGGTACTGCTTGACCAGGGAGGCATGGGTCTGGGTGAGGATGGCCTCAAAGTCCTGGACCGACAGCGACTCCAGCTCCACGCGGATCGGGAAGCGCCCCTGCAGCTCGGGGATGAGGTCGCTGGGCTTGGACAGGTGGAAGGCGCCCGAGGCGATGAACAGGATGTGGTCGGTCTTGACCACGCCGTACTTGGTGGAGACGCTGGTGCCCTCGACCAGGGGCAGCAGGTCGCGCTGCACGCCCTGGCGCGAAATGTCGGAGCCGCTGCTTTCCTGGCGCGTGGCGACCTTGTCGATCTCGTCGATGAAGACGATGCCGTTTTGCTCCGCATTGGCAATGGCGCGCGTGCGCACGTCTTCCTCGTTGACGAGCTTGGCCGCTTCCTCGTCGGTCAGCAGCTTCATGGCCTCGGCAATGCGCAGCTTGCGCGTCTTGCGCTTTTCCTGGCCCATGTGGCTGAACATGCCGCGCAGCTGCTCGGCCATCTCCTCCATGCCCTGCGGGCCCATGATCTGCACCTGAGGCGGCGCGTCGGCCACGTCGATATCGATTTCCTTGTCGTCGAGTTGGCCTTCGCGCAGCTTCTTGCGGAAAACCTGGCGGGCCGTGCTGTCGGCAGCCACCTCGCCGCTGCGGGCCTGGGGCACGAGCACGTCGAGGATGCGGTCCTCTGCAGCGTCTTCGGCGCGCAGGCGCAGCTTCTTCATGTCGGCCTCGCGCGTCTGCTTGACGGCGACCTCGGCCAGATCGCGGATGATGGCGTCCACGTCCTTGCCCACGTAGCCCACTTCGGTGAACTTGGTGGCCTCGACCTTGATGAAGGGCGCATCGGCCAGCCGCGCCAGGCGTCGCGCGATCTCGGTCTTGCCCACGCCGGTGGGGCCGATCATGAGGATGTTCTTGGGCGTGATCTCCTGGCGCAGGCCGTCGGCCACGTTCTGGCGGCGCCAGCGGTTGCGCAGCGCGATGGCCACGGCGCGCTTGGCGCCAGCCTGGCCGACGATGTGGCGGTCCAGTTCGGAGACGATCTCCTGGGGGGTCATGGCAGAGGACATGGTGTGTATTCGAAGCATTGCGCCGCCAGCCCCGCTTCCGTTACCTGGCCGCTGGCGGCTATCCGTTTCAATGGCCGGGCGAGAACCGCCCGCGCCGCGAGGGTCTCAGAGCGTCTCGACCGTATGGTGCATGTTGGTGTAGATGCACAGCTCGCCGGCAATCGCCAGCGACTTGCGCACGATCTCCTCCGCCGACAGCTCGGTGTTGGTCAGCAGCGCCTTGGCCGCCGAGTGCGCGTAGGCGCCACCCGATCCGATGGCCACGATGCCCTGCTCGGGCTCCAGCACATCGCCGTTGCCGGTGATGATCAGCGAGGCCGATGCATCGGCCACGGCCAGCATGGCCTCCAGCCGGCGCAGCACGCGGTCGGTGCGCCAGTCCTTGGTCAGCTCGATGGCCGCGCGCGTCAGATGGCCCTGGTGCTTTTCCAGCTTGGCCTCGAAGCGCTCGAACAGCGTGAAGGCGTCGGCCGTGGCGCCGGCAAAGCCGGCCAGCACCTTGCCGTGGTAGAGCTTGCGCACCTTGCGCGCCGTACCCTTGACGACGATGTTGCCCAATGTGACCTGGCCATCGCCACCGATGGCGACCTGCACGCCTTCGGGGGTCTGCCGGCGCACGCTGATGATGGTGGTGCCGTGATACTGTTCCATAGCGGTGCCAGATGAGGGCGGCTCCCGTCTTCTCAAGAGCCCCTCCAAAGAATGCCGCCGCTCGGCAGGTCAGTCCCGTCTCGGCGTTACCTGCGCATGCTCCTGGATGCCGATCACATTGAAGAATACGGCCACCAGCTGGTGCAGCTGGCCGAACTGCAGCACATGGCCCAGCGACTGCATGTGGGCCGCCCAGTTGAGCACGGAGCCGGCCGCCGCAAAGTCCATGCGCACCAGCTGGGTGCAGTCGATGAACACCGGCTCGCCCAGGCTGGCGCCTTCCTGCACCGGGTCCAGCCAGGTGGAGGCATCGCCTTCGATGGTGCCGGACAGCGCAAATCGCACGGTATCCGCCGGGGCGGCAGCGCCCGGCTGCACAGGGGCTTGTGCACCGCCGGACTCGACGGCTTGCGTCAGGCACTGGCAGACCGGGTCCGCCCATGCAGGTGGCGAGACTTCGTAGGTCACGCAGTAGTCCAGGGCCACCAGCTCGAAATCATCCTGCCGGTTCATCAGGCGCAGCACGGCCATGCGCAGGCGCCACCACAGCGTATCCACAGCGGAGTCGCCCGAGGGAGCCAGCGCGCCCAGCAGCGCCTGCAGCCGGTCCGCGTTGAGCAGCACGAATACGCCCTGGGAATCGGCCCATTGCTGAAGCAGCGCCTCCAAGGCGGTGGCTGCCGCCTCGTCGATGTGGGTCACGGCAGCCCAGTCCAGGGTCCAGGGACCGGCGGCCTTGGCCTGGGAGGCCTTCAGCGCCGTGACGGCGCTGGGCGTGACCTGGGCGGGAGCGCTCCAGCGCCAGCCGCGCCCTGCCGCTGCGCCGGGAAGGGGCGCCATCGCGGCGGTGCGCTGCTGCGGCATCGCGAACCACTGGGGAGCGGAGCGGCCGAAGCGCGCCGCGAATTCAATGCCGGCCTTGTCGAACTGCAGCGGGCGATCGGCCGCGCGGTACAGGTCCAGCAAGGCCAGCCAGACCGGCAGCTGCGCAGGCACATCGCGCCGCTCGATCAGCTCCAGCATGCCCTGCTCGGCGCCGTCCACGTCGCCATTGGCAAAGAGGATGGCCGGCTCTTCGAGGTCGGGATCGTGCTCGAACACCACGAAGGATGGCGGCACCATGTCCATGGGCTGCGGGGCAGAGACCTCGGTGGCCGCGAAGGCGGGCAGGAAATCGGTCGCTCCCTCCAATGGCCGCAGGGGGCGGGCCATGGGCATGGAATCCATGAGGGGAGCCGTGGAGACGGACGGCACCTGCGGCGCAGGTGCCAGGCTCATGGGCAAGGTGGTGGCAAAGGCCGCCACATCGCCGGCCGAGGCGATGGCCGCAGGCACCACGTCGCTGAGCATGGGGATCTGGCCCGGCGGCGGCTGCTTGCGAAACGACGCCGGCGCGGGGTTGCCGCCAGCGGGCAGCGCCATGGGAATGGTGGTGGCATCGGCCGCCTGCTTGCCCCGCCACCATTGCTGGGACATCTGGGCCTCGATCTCGTCGATCTTCTTGAGCGTGACGGCGCGCTCGCCGGAGGATTTGGAACTCAGCAGGCTGCTGAGGAATTGCGAGCCCTGCGCAGCCGGTCCGGGCACGCCGACACCGACAGATGCGCTGCCCGGCCGGGAGGCCTGTTGCAATTCGGCCTGGCGCAGGCGGCGCAGCTGGTCGAATTCCCGCTTGCGTACGAAGTCGTTGCGGCGCTTGCGCTCGATCATTTCCTTGAGCGCCTGCTTGCTGTACTGGCTCTCCTGGTCAGCGTCGAGGCCGTCGAGATCGGACCAATTGACCGTCGGGTGGCGCACAAAGCGCACCACCTTGGACAACAACCCTCCCGATTTGCTGCTCTCTTCTTTTGCCATGGCGAATCAGATTAGCACCACCGTTCCGAAGGCCGTTGCCGCAACTCAATCTCCGTACATCTTCTGCTTGAGCTCGCGTCGCTGCTGGGCCTCCAGCGACAGCGTGGCCGTGGGACGGGCCAGCAGGCGGCCCACGCCGATGGGCTCGCCGGTTTCGTCGCAGTAGCCGTAGTCGCCTGCGTCGATGCGTGCAATGGATTGCTCGATCTTCTTGAGCAGCTTGCGCTCGCGGTCGCGGGTGCGCAGTTCCAGCGCGTGCTCTTCCTCGATGGTGGCGCGGTCGGCCGGATCGGGAACCACCACGGTGTCCTCGCGCAGGTTTTCTGCCGTCTCGCCCGCGTTGGTGTGCATGTCGTGCTTGAGAGTGAGCAGCTTCAGGCGGAAAAACGCCATCTGCTTCTCATTCATGTAGTCGTCATCGGACATGGCCAGCACTTCGGCATCCGTCAGCTCCTCCGCCGACTTGGTCTTCCAGGCATTGGCCAGCTTGGGGTCTCGTTTCGTCGATCCCGACGAAGGCGTTTGCGTAGTGGTAGGCATAGTGTTGGTTTCGCTAACTTAGTCCGAGCCGGGGGCATCGGACGGGGCCATGGATGGTACTGTCAATCGAGGCGCCCGAGTCGAATGCCATGTAGGACAGCCGATCGCCGCAGTTGCGGAACCTGCCGGCTTCCCCTTGCGGCGGGGTGCGGCAATCCAGGCCGTGCGGCGGCCGTGCGTGCAAAGAGCCCTTTTCCAGCCGGCGCGGGAGGCCAGGTCGACGACGCCGACCGCAGTGCGGACCGCGGCCTTCTGGCTTGCAGCCGGGGCCTGGGCGGCCACTGACGGCTTCTTGCTGGATTCGGCGCTCACTTGCTGTCTCCTCACGGTATGGGCGACCCCTGCGGGGCAGTCCATTGGGCTTGGGGGCTCTCTTCAGGGGCGCGATTGTATCGATGCTCTACAGGAGCGCAAGCCGTTGCACATACCCCACATGAAAGCAGAGGAACCGCCTGCAGATGCGGGCGGCTCCTGCGTCAATCAGATGTCAGCAAAAACCATGTGATTCCTCACAAAAGTTCACAGACGGCTCAGACCAGGCACTGCTCCAGGCCCTGCAGGAAGATGTCCTGGGGCAGGTCGATGCCGATGAAGACCATCTTGCTCTGGCGCTTTTCGTCTTCGGCCCATTGCGGTCCCAGGTCGCTGCCCATGAGCTGGTGCACCCCCTGGAAGATGACCTTGCGCTCCGTGCCCTGCATGTTCAGCACGCCCTTGTAGCGCAGCATGCGCGGGCCATAGATGTTGACGATGGCGCCCAGGAAGTCCTCCAGGCGGGCAGGGTCGAACGCGCGGTCGGCACGGTAGACGAAGCTCTTGACGTCGTCATCGTGGTGATGGTGGTGAGGATGATTGCAGTGTTCGCCGTGCTCGTGATCATGGGCGTGGCTGTGGGCGTGGTCGTGCCCGCAGTTCTCGTCATGCTCGTGGTCATGGCTGCAGTGCTCGCCATGCTCGTGCTTGTGATCATGGCCGTGGTCGTCTTCCTTGAGGAAGTCGGGATCGATGTCCAGCTTGGCATTGAGGTTGAAGCCACGCAGGTCGAAGACTTCGTTCAGGGGCACTTCGCCGAAATGCACGGCGCGGATGGGCGCGCGCGGATTCATGTGCTTGAGGCGGTGGATGAGCGCGTTCTTCTCGTCCTCGCTGACCAGGTCGGTCTTGGACAGGAAGAGCTGGTCGGCAAAGCCGACCTGGCGGCGCGCTTCCTGGCGGTCGTCCAGCTGCTGGTTGGCGTGCTTGGCGTCGACCAGGGTCAGGATGGAGTCGATGAGATAGGTCTCGGCGATCTCGTCGTCCATGAAGAAGGTCTGGGCGACGGGACCGGGATCGGCCAGGCCCGTGGTCTCGATCACGATGCGGTCGAACTCCACCAGGCCCTTGCGGCGCTTGGAGGCCAGCAGCTGCAGGGTCTCGCGCAGGTCTTCGCGGATGGTGCAGCAGATGCAGCCGTTGCTCATCTGCAGGATCTGCTCTTTGGACTCCGTCTTGAGAATGTCGGTGTCGATGTTTTCCTCGCCGAACTCGTTCTCGATCACGGCGATCTTCATGCCGTGGGACTCGCTGAGCACGCGCTTGAGCAGCGTGGTCTTGCCCGAGCCCAGGAAGCCGGTAAGGATGGTGACGGGAATCAGTGCCATGGGATTGCTTTCAGAAAATTCAGCAAAGGGAAGCGGCAAGGCCCGTCCACCATGGACGGGCCTTGTCGAAAAGACGTTCCGAATAAGTTTAGCGAGCCTGTCAAGTGCTGTTTTGCCAGAGGGCTTGGCCTTTTTTATTCGAGGTTGTCCTTTTCAGGGGTTTCGCCGATTTCGCCGACTTGCCTGCTGTCGCCGCTCTTGCGGCGCGCGCGCGGGTGGGCGCTCTCGTAGGCCTGGGCCAGATGCTGGAAATCCAGGCGCGTGTAAATCTGCGTGGTCGAGATGCTGGCGTGGCCCAGCAGCTCCTGCACGGCGCGCAAATCGCCACTGGACTGCAGCATGTGGCTGGCGAACGAATGCCGCAGCACATGGGGATGGACACCGGCCGAAAGGCCGGCCTGCTGCCCGCGCTGGCGCAGCCGCGCCCAGACCGACTGCGCGCCCAGGCGCTCGCCGCGCCGGCCGATGAAAAGGG
>NZ_JTKZ01000461.1:0-2494 GCF_000799035.1 Delftia sp. ZNC0008 | reverse complement strand
GATGTTGGCGCCGTCGATGTAGCTGACCGTGCCGTCCTCGCGCTTGCCGTACTTCAGGCAGGCGGCATGGC
Organism: Delftia sp. ZNC0008; assembly: GCF_000799035.1. Taxonomy (NCBI): domain Bacteria; kingdom Pseudomonadati; phylum Pseudomonadota; class Betaproteobacteria; order Burkholderiales; family Comamonadaceae; genus Delftia; species Delftia sp. ZNC0008. The sequence continues at coordinate 2,423 of NZ_JTKZ01000461.1, read as the reverse complement.
CGCGCCCTGGCAGCAGTTGCGCGAGCAGCTCAAGGGCGTGAGCGATGTGGAGCGCATCACCGCGCGCACCGCGCTGCGCCAGGTGCGCCCGCGCGAGCTGGTGGGACTGGGCCGCACGCTGCACAAGGCGGCCCTGCTGGCCCAGGCCGGGCAGACACCCTCGGCCCACCTGACCCAGCTGTTTGCCGACCTGCAACCGCCCGAGGGCTGCGCCGAACTGCTGGTGCGCGCCATCATGGAAGAGCCGGCCGCCCTGGTGCGCGACGGCGGCGTGTTTGCCACAGGCTACGACGCCGAGCTGGACGAGCTGCGCGCCATCCAGAACAACTGCGACGACTTCCTGCTGGAGCTGGAGGCCAAGGAAAAGCTGCTGACCGGCATTCCCAACCTGCGCGTGCAGTTCAACAAGGTGCACGGCTTCTATATAGAGATCACCAACAGCTACAAGGACGCGGTGCCCGAGCGCTACCGCCGCCGCCAGACGCTGAAGAACGCCGAGCGCTACATCACGCCCGAACTCAAGGCCTTCGAGGACAAGGCCCTGTCGGCGCAGGAGCGCGCGCTGCAGCGCGAGAAATTCCTCTACGAGCAGCTGCTGGACCAGCTGCAGCCCCATGTGCCGGCGCTCACGCGCGTGGCCGGCGCCATTGCCGCCATCGACGTGCTGTGCACGCTGGCCGAGCGCTCGCTGACGCTGAACTGGTGCGCGCCCGAGTTCGTGAACCATCCCTGCATCGAGATCGAGGCCGGCCGCCACCCCGTGGTGGAGGCCCGCATGGCCGAGACCTCCAGCGGCAGCTTCATCGCCAACCACACGCGCATGAACGCCAACACGCGCATGCAGATCATCACCGGCCCCAACATGGGCGGCAAGTCGACCTATATGCGCCAGGTGGCGCTGATCGTGCTGCTGGCCAGCATGGGCTCGCATGTGCCGGCGTCCAGTTGCCGGCTGGGGCCCATCGACGCCATCCACACTCGCATCGGCGCGGCCGACGACCTGGCCAATGCCCAGTCCACCTTCATGATGGAGATGACCGAGGCCGCGCAGATCCTGCACTCGGCAACGCCCCACAGCCTGGTGCTGATGGACGAGATCGGCCGGGGCACCAGCACCTTCGACGGCCTGGCGCTGGCCAGCGGCATCGCCACCCAGCTGCACGACAGGACGCGCGCCTTCACGCTGTTTGCCACGCACTACTTCGAGCTGACCGAGCTGCCGGCCAAGGCACGCGCGGCCGTGAACATGCATGTGAGTGCAGCGGAGTCGGGCCAGGACATCGTCTTCCTGCACGAGATCCAGCCCGGCCCGGCCAGCCGCAGCTACGGTATCCAGGTGGCCAAGCTGGCGGGCATGCCGGCCGGCGTGCTGCACCACGCGCGCCATGCGCTGGAGGCACTGGAGGCCCATGCCGACGAGGGCCGCCTGCAGGTGGACCTGTTCGATGCGCCCGACATGCCCGAGCCCGAAAGCCGCCACGACCCGCTGGCCCAGGCGCTGGCCGCCATCAATCCCGACGCACTGAGCCCGCGCGAGGCGCTGGAGGCCCTCTACCAGCTCAAGAAGATCGCCGCCTGAACGCGGTCAATCGCCTCGCACTAAACTTGTCGATCCCGCAGTTTCGGATGTTCCCATGACTTATTGCGTTGCCATCAAGCTCAACGCCGGCCTGGTTTTCCTGGCCGACTCGCGCACCAATGCCGGCCTGGACCAGATCAGCTCTTTCCGCAAGCTCATGGTCTACGAGAACCCCGGCGACCGCTTCATGGTGCTGCTGTCGGCCGGCAACCTGTCCATCACCCAGTCCGTTCGCGAGCTGCTGGAGAGCCAGCAACTGCGCGACGAGGCCACGGGCGACATGCTGACCATCTGGAACGTGCGCAGCATGTTCGATGCGGCCCGCGTGCTGGGCGCGGCCGTGCGCCATGTGTTCGAGCGCGACGGCGTGGCACTGTCCCGGTCGGGCGTGGATTTCAATATCTCGCTGGTGCTGGGCGGCCAGATCCAGGGCGAGAACATGCGGCTGTTCCAGGTCTACTCGGCAGGCAACTTCATCGAGGCCACGAGCGAGACGCCCTACTTCCAGATCGGCGAGTCCAAGTACGGCAAGCCCGTGCTGGACCGCGTGATCACGCCGCGCACGCCGCTGGACGAGGCCGCCAAGTGCGCCCTGGTGTCCATGGACAGCACGCTCAAGTCCAACCTGTCGGTGGGCCTGCCGCTGGACCTGATCGTGTACGAGAAGGACCGCTTCGCCTCCGACAAGATCGTCAGCATCGACGAGAGCAATCCGTATTTCCGCATGCTGCACGACAGCTGGGGCGAGCGCCTGCGCCATGTCTTCGACAGCATCGAGGACCCGGCCTGGGACGGCGGCGCCTCCGAGGTGCCCATTCGCGTGCACAGCCGCCAGGCCACGCGG
>NZ_JTKZ01000955.1:0-6955 GCF_000799035.1 Delftia sp. ZNC0008 | reverse complement strand
CTTTGGCGGTTCCTTTACGGTTCCTATTACGGTTCAATGATGATTTGGGTGCGCCATCTGCACCCCCGGGGTGCGCCATATGCGGGGGGTGAGGTGCGCCATCTGCACCAGGGGGTGCGCCATCTGCACCACCCGGTGCGCGGTTTGCACCCGATGCGCCATCTGCAGGGGGTGCGCTATCTGCGGGGGATGCGCCAGATTCACCCGGTGCGCCATCTGCACCCCTGGCACGAGCGCGCTTTGCTGGAGCCGCCCCGGGGTTGAAACGCGCGGGCGTGATGGTGTAGCTGGTGCTCGAATTGAATCGATACTCACGAAAAACCAGACCCACGGTCTGCAGCCAGGCAATTGCCTCCTGAACAGCGCGCTCCGAAAGGCATGTGCGCCGGGCGATAGTTGAAATTCCAGGCCAGCACACGCCATCGTCGTTGGCCTGGTCGGCCAGCGAGATCAGCACGGCCTTTTGGGATGCACTCATTCCTTGCAGCGGCCAGCAGGCCGCCATGACAACCGTACTCACCGAAGCGTCTCCTCCTGGGCCTGATCAGCCGGCAGACCAAAAGTCTCCGGCGGCGCTCCAAGCGCCTCCACCAGCAGCGGATTGCCCCGCAGCTGACGCACGATCAGACTTGCCTCATGCAACGCTTCTTTCGCATGCTCTTCCAGCAGCGCCTCGATGTAGGCCGGGCGCTCCATGCCCTTGGCCCTGGCCAGCGCGTCCAGCACCCGCAGGGTGTTGGCATCGCACTGCTGCCGCAGCTCCATGGTGTCGGAGCAGCTGGTGCGGCCCGTGCCGCGCGCGAAGGCGACCAGACCGCGGACGACACGGTGCAACCGCCCGTCCGTTGAAGTTAATTTTTCAGCCATGAAAGGCCTCTTGAGAAGAAAAGGTGCCCGCCCTCTCCCGGGGCAAAATGGAAGGTTCCAAGCAACCATTCCCGAGAGGGGCAGACATGAACGAAGAAATCGAAGTTTTGAAAAAGCAAATGGCAGAACTGACCAAGACAATTTCGGTGATGCAGGGCCGCTTCAACGCAGCAACAGTCACACTTGCCGTAACTGCCGCCTGTCTTCCTAAGGAGGTGGCGGCCGACGCAGCAAAGCACCTACGACTGCAAAAAGACCAAATGCAAGGACAGCTCCTCGGAAGCCAAATGCAAGACTTGTCGATTGATTGGCTAAATCGGGAGCTTGATGGGTATCTGACCCAGCTCGACGGCGCCGCAGCTCTGAAAGACTCGGAGGGCTGAGGCTGACGCCGCACTCATCCACGTAGAACTTCTGGTCACGGCGCATGAACTGACCTCTCCGCTTCAACGACCGGCGGCAGCTGGGCGCTGCCGTAGATGTGGTCATAGGTAAGGACCAAGCCGAAATCGCGTGCGGCGTAGGCGATGAGCCGTCCCGCCATCTCAGGCAACAAGGTCTGGCCGCGTTCGTAGTGGTAAACGTTGCCTTGGGTACAGCCGATGCCGTCACCCAAGGCCTTCTGGGTGATTCCGAGGTGTTTTCGGATGCGTCTGAGGTTGCGCATCCTCAAATACTAGCAGTGCTTGTAATTTTGTCAACAGCAGTGCTTTTTGCCGTTTGGCAGCAGTTTTACTAGCCTCGCTATTTATGAGTGAAGAGATCCGCAGAACCCTGACCGATGAGCACCGCGAGGAGTCGCGCAAGCTCAAGAGCCTGTGGGTTGAGCGCAAGGAGCGCGTGTCCCAGGCAGAGTTCGGGCAAACCTATGACATAGGCAGTCAAGCAGCCGTAGGGCACTTCCTCAATGGCAAGGCCGCGATCAGCTTGAAGGCCGCGCGAGGATTTGCAAAAGGATTGGGGTGCGAGATTGCAGACTTCAGCCCCAGGCTAGCTGCGGAAGCGGCTGCGCTGGGCGAGGTTGCCGGTGGCGGCAGTCAGCCGCTGAACTTCACCCAATTGTCCAAAGACGAAATGCAACTCGTCATGGTGTACCGGAGCGTCCCCAAATCGACCCAAGCCAAGTTACTGGCTGACGCTGAGGCGCGACTCCGCCAACACCAGGTAGAGGGGGAGCGACAACCTCCGGTCGCGCCAGGGCGGACTGCTCATCGACGTGTAGCGGCACACTCGGAATAGCCTGATCGCCTTGACTTCCAGCACTCGGCAAAAGCGCCTTCACGTCTACACGTTCGTAGTGCGCGCCAAATAGCAAATGGTGAGCGGAGGCGCAGTACGCTGCAGCCAAGTCCGCCACCTGGAATGCCGTAGGTACGGTCACCCCCGTCTCCCAAGCGGAGACTGTCTGCCTCTTCACGCCCAACAGTTCTGCCACCTCATCTTGCGATAGCGCGCAGCGGCGACGGGCGGCACGCAACCGATCGCCCAGTGCTTTTTTTCGTATTGGCGTCATCGCGTTCTCGCGAAAAACTGTACACACATACAGTATTCACTAATAGTCGCACTTTTGCAAATGCAAGCCAGGCTTGCGCAACTGTGCGTTGCGGCAAGCGCAAGCCTGGCTTGCGGAAAGCCATTTTTGCTATGAGGCAGGAAAAATTACAAGCACTGCTATTGCACGCATAAAAAAGCACTGCTATTATTTCGTCTGTCAGCAGCAATCACGCTGCCGATGGGCGCCACAAACATGCCGCCCTCGTTCATGCAGCCGCTCGGCTGGGTAAACACAGGCACCGCGGGCGGCAGCGGGATACAAAAGGTCGTCGGCGCACTGCCTCACTGAACCAGCCTCTGCTCACGCAGGTAAGAGCTGCCGGGAGACTGGGACAGGCCCCGCAGAACCCTGAGCTGGGGGGATTGGAGAAATACGGCTTGAGGCATGCACTGGGATGCCAAGAAAAGAAAAGCCCAGACCAACGCCCGCCGGAGCGCATCCGGCCTGTCCTCGAAAGAGGGCCATCACGCTGGCGCCCTTTCCCAGGACGCCGCCGCGATGGAGCCGGAGCCATCCGGCAATCTCAACCTTTGGAGTGGGTTCTGACCTGGCTCCATCGACCCACCCACAAGGGCCTGCAGACGCAGGCCCTTTTCATTTCTGGAGGCCCAGCCTATGAATGCACGACTCCCCTCTATCTGCTGGGCCTCAGTGGCCGCTGCGGAGAACGCGGCGCGCTACGACCGCGCCGAGGCAGAAGACGCCGAGCTGGACACCTATGTCCGCGAGTACTACGGCCCACCTTTCACTGCCGAGTTTGTGCAGGAGGCCCTGCAGGCCGCGCAGTACGAGCTGGCCCAGCAGATCGCCGCCGCGAGCGAGCGCATGGGCCAGAGCCTGAACCCCGAACACCCGCAACTGACCGTCATGGGCAATTCCATGGACGAGTGGCTGCGGTCCTATGCCCGCCGACGTGCCCGCGACGACATCGCGGAGCTTCAACGAAACCGCCACTGATCGAGGAGCCACCATGCACCAACATGACGAAATCCCGGACCCGCCGCCGCTGGCATGGCTGATTGCCATGCTGCTGGGCATCAGCCTGCTGTGCCTGCAGGCAACGCTGGACGATGAGCCCGGCAGGGCGCCGCCCGCCACCGTCAGCGCGCTGGCGTGCCCCGGCATGCATGCGGAATGGCTGGACGAGAGGCAAGTGGAATGCCACCGCGAAAAGCCATGAAGCTCTCCGAACTCACCGACGCCGAGAAGGTGCCCATGCTGCTCGAATTGCTTGAAGAGGCCGGGGAAAAACTGGACCGCGCCTGGCCTGCCGGCGGGCGCCGCTACCTGTCCGCCGTCCGCGAAATGCGCGGCGATCCGGAAGACCCGGAATGACCGCCCCATCCACCAAGCGCCACGCCGGCGCCGACCATCGCCCGCTGCTGCGGGCGTTTCTTTTTCCACAACCTGCGAGGTTCCCATGAACGCTGTTTCCAAGAAAGAGGCCGATGCCCTTGAACTGGTGCCGGCGGCAGATTCCACGGCCGCCCCCGCTCCCGCAGCCCTTCCCCCGTCCTTCGCGGCCAACTTCATGCTGACGCTGCAGGAGCGCGGCGCAGGCCTGGAGCAGATCGAGAAGATGATGGATCTGCTGGAGCGCAACGAGCGCCACGAAGCCGAGAAGGCATACAACGAAGCCCTGGCCGCATTCAAGGCCAAGAACATCCGCATCGTGAAGCGCAAGCTGGTGGACTTCCCCGGCAAGAGTGGCGGCAGAACCAGCTACAAGCATGCCGAGCTGGACGACGTGGTGCAGGCCGTTGGTCCAGAGCTGTCGGCCCATGGCTTCGCGTGGTCGTGGAAGACGCACCAGGCCGGCCGGGACATCACCGTGGCCTGCAAGCTTCGGCACCGTCTAGGCCATGCCGAGACAGTCCAACTGACGGCCCAGCCCGACGAGACAGGCGGCAAGAACGCCATCCAGGCCATCATTTCCACCACGACATACCTGCAGCGGCACACGCTCAAGCAGATCACGGGCGTGGCCGAGGCCGGCGAGGATGACGACGGCCAGGGCGGCGCCGCTGCACCGCTCACAGCGCACGCACAGGGCTGGATTGATTGGGCGCTCAGCCATCGCGGCACACCCAAATTTGATGAAGCATGCCGCGAGGTGCGCGGCGAGCTGTCCCGCGACCGGGCCGGGCTCATCGCCTTCAACGCTGCAGTTGCAGGGAGCCAGAAATGACCATCCAGAAGCTCAAAACGCTAGCCCGCGAAAAGGAGCTAGAGGTTATCGAGTACCCGGACGGCCGCGTTCTGCTGGTCGGAGGCCTCGTAAACGTCAACTGGTGGCCCACCAGCCGAAAGCAGACCGCCTACGTTGAAGGGGCGCCGCGCGGCCGGCACTACGCCACCGCCAAGAACGTCATCAACCTTGCAACGAAGGGAGAAGCGTGATGCGTGAAATCCTGTTCCGCTGCTCCAGCATCGGCAAGCTGATGACCGCGCCGGTGAGCATCGATCCCTCGCTCATCACGCCTGAGGTCGAAGCCATCCAGGCGAAGAAGAAGCGCACGGACGAAGAGAAGGCCGTGCTGGAACGCCTCAAGCTGGGCACGCTCAGCGAGACTGCGAAGACCTACATCCGCGAGTTGGTACGACAGGAGCTTTGGGGCGTGGACTTCGAGGTGTCCAGCAAATACACGGATAAGGGCCTGGCAGTCGAAGCCGAAGGCCTGGCCCTACTGAACCGCGTGCGCGGGTTGACCTTGGCCAAGAACACCGAGCGGCGCAGCGACGGCCAGATCACGGGTGAAGCCGACACCGTGGACCTGGTGCGCCGCTGCGGCCACGACCTGAAATGCTCGTGGAGCCTGCAAACCTTCCCCGCATTCGTGCGCGACTGCGAGGACTCGCTGTATGCATGGCAGATGCGCGGCTACATGCGCCTGTGGGACGTGGACCGCTGGGAGGTCAACTACGCCATGGTCAACACGCCCGAGGAACTGCTGGGCCAGTACGAGCCGCAGCAGCTGCACCTGGTCGAGCACATCCCCGAGCACATGCGCCTGACCACCTGGGCCATCGAGCGCGACCGCGCCCTGGAGGCGCAGATGGACGTGAAGCTGGAACTGGCCCGGGCGTACTACGCGCAGTGCATCGCGGAATTCGCGGCCACGCACCCTGAGCCAGCGCCTGCTGCCCGCGAAGTGGCACAGCCGCAGCCCGAGCTGATCGGCTTCGACCTGGCTTCGCAGCCCGAACTGCATGCCGAAGCGATAAGCCCATCACTGCCTGCGCCAGAGGCCGCGCGTCCAGCCGCAACCCAGCCTGCCGCGCTGGACCAACTGCAGTTGCAGGAACTGGTTGCTAACGGCCAGACGTTGAAGCTGGGCCAGATCAACGCGCGCCTGGGTATTTTCGAGATCAGCGCCATGACCGCCAATGCAGTGGGCGTCCAGACCGTCAAGGACCGAGGCGCCGTGCACATGCCTGCCACCAGCTTCGAGGCGTTCTGCAATGGGCTCATCGCCCATATCGCCGATGTGCGCGACAGCTACCAGGCTGAGACATGAGCCTTCGCAGCGTTCTCATTGGCCTTGCAGGCATGAGCCTGCTGGCCGACAGCACTGGCTTCGCCGGTGCATTCCTTTTGGCAGCCGCAATTGCTGCATGACCAGAACTTTTCATCCATGGCCCTACCAAACGACGGGCCCACTTTTCGAAACCCTACCGGAGAAAAAACAATGAGCGAATACAAGACCCTGCTGCAGCAAAAGGCCGAACTGGATGCACGCATCGCTGAAGTGATGAAGACGGAGAAGGCAGGGGCGGTGGCAGAGGTACGCGCCCTGATTCAGCAATACCAGTTGACCGAGCAGGAAGTGTTCCCTGCCAGCCGCACCAAGGCGAAGGGCTCTGTGGGCGAGCCCAAGTACCGTGATCCTGCCACCGGCGCAACATGGACCGGCCGGGGCAAGCCGCCGAACTGGATTCTGGGGAAGGAACGTGAGCAGTTCCGTATTAGCTTAGGCTAGAAAAATCAAGTGGGCATTTGCATTAATGCTCTGCCGCATTTTGCTGAGCCGAATCTATCCGCTCACTCTGCAGAGGCGCTCCGGCAGCTGATGACACATGCCAAAGAGTAGCGCCGACCTGCAGCAAAACAGCGAGTCGAGCGTCATAGTTCCTACCTGCTGGACACAATTCACTTATCACCTGGGCAACCGCATGAACAGCCTCAGTTGGGGATATTTGCGCCCCAAGGTTAGCTAGTTCAATGATTGCATTGATGCTTTCTTTGCGATCCATCTTGGCTCCATTGGTAGCAAGCTAACTGCAACCTCAGGCGTTCATTTCGTCAGCGCCAGGCAGCCAACAACCACGATTGCAGTCAGAAACATATAGGCAAACTATATCAAAACGACCACATGATAGTTGAAAATTTGTTAGCTTGACACCTTTGACAATCTTAATGATTATTAATTGATAATTAAATATCAATAGATTACCCAGAACCTTCACATCCAGAAGAATTGAACAAAACAAGATGACCGACTACAAGACCCTTTTGCAGCAAAAAGCCGAGCT
>NZ_JTKZ01000535.1:0-1553 GCF_000799035.1 Delftia sp. ZNC0008 | reverse complement strand
CCGCGTATTCCATGGCCGGCAGCAGCGTCATGCAGCGCGAGCTGGAGCGCGTGGTGCGCATGCCCTTCGCCTCGCCTTCGGGCTTTGTGCTGGCGCGGGCCGAATCCCCGCGTGCGCGCCACAGCCTGATGGTGGCCCAGGACCAGCACCGCCAGGTGCTGGACGCCATTGCCGCGCGCGAGGGCGCGCGGGCCGAGGCGCTGATGAAGGAGCACTCGCGCATTGCGCGCCGCAACCTGCGCGAGGCCGTGAGCGAGCCCGGCAGCCATGCGGTTCCTGGCGTGCAGTTGATCCGAGCCTGATTCGAGTCTGACCCGCGCTTGATCTGCGCTTGATCTGCCCTTGATGTGCGCCGGCGGCCTCGGCCGCCTGCGCCCCAGCCACCGCAGCGCCAAGGACTGCGGACCCCACCCATAAAGGAGACCCCCATGAGCACATTTCCCAAGAACACCTGGTACGTGGCCGCCACGTCCGATGAGATCCAGGACAAGCCGCTGGGCCGTCGCATCTGCGGCGAGCGCATCGCCTTCTACCGCGCGCAGCACGGCGTTGCCGCCGTGGAGGATTTCTGCCCGCACCGCGGCGCGCCCCTGTCGCTGGGCTTTGTCTGCGAAGGCAAGCTGGTCTGCGGCTACCACGGGCTGGAGATGGGCTGCGACGGCAAGACCATTGCCATGCCGGGCCAGCGCGTGCGCGGCTTCCCCGAGATCCGCAGCTATCCCGTCGAGGAGCGCCATGGCTTCATCTGGGTCTGGCCCGGCGACAAGGCGCTGGCCGATGCCGCGCTCATCCCGAAGCTGCCCTGGCACGACAACCCCGAATGGGCCTATGGCGGCGGCATGTTCCACATCCAGGCCGACTACCGGCTGATGATCGACAACCTCATGGACCTGACGCACGAGACCTATGTGCACGCCAGCTCCATCGGCCAGGCCGAGATCGACGAGACGCCCTGCAAGACCGAGACGCGCGGCGAGGGCGCCGATGTCGAGGTGGTCACCAGCCGCTTCATGAACGACATTCCCGCGCCCCCGTTCTGGAAGATGGCGCTGCGCAGCAACGGCCTGGCCGACGATGTGCCCGTGGACCGTTGGCAGGTCTGCCGCTTCACCCCGCCCAGCCATGTGCTGATCGAGGTCGGCGTGGCCCACGCAGGCCACGGCGGCTACGACGCGCCCGACGAGCACAAGGTCTACAGCATGGTGGTGGACTTCATCACGCCGGAGACCGAGGAATCCATGTGGTACTTCTGGGGCATGGCGCGCCGCTTCAATCCGGGCGATGCCGAAGTCACCGACCGCATACGCGAGGGCCAGCACAAGATCTTCAGCGAAGACCTGCAGATGCTGGAGCTGCAGCAGCGCAACCTCAGTGCCCACCCCGACCGCAAGCTGCTCAAGCTCAACATCGATGCGGGCGGCGTGCAGTCGCGCAAGGTCATCGACAAATGGATTGCGCAGGAACAGCAGGCGGCGGCGGTGGCCGCAGCAGCGGCCCAGCCTGCCGCCGCGGTGGCCTGAGGCCGGCCATGGCCCGGCGCGCATCCAGGATCG
>NZ_JTKZ01000703.1:0-6899 GCF_000799035.1 Delftia sp. ZNC0008 | reverse complement strand
CAGGATGGCGGGGAACGAGGCGGCGGCGTCGCCCGCCATCACATCGGCCGAGCGCGTGCGCAGGGCCTGCGGGCGTTGTACGCGGCGCACGGGCGCCACCTGGCCCAGCCGCTCGGCGGGACCGCGAAACATCTGTCCGTTGGGACCGAAGACAAAAAACATGGGTGCTCCCGGGTGCGCAAACCGCTGTGGGCGGCATATTGGAAGTATCGGCGCCGGCGCGGGATTTCTGTAGCGGCAAGACCCCCAACGCCCAGGGGCGGGCGCTGCCATGGCGATACCGCCTAAAATTGCCGGCTATGCTCGATATCCTTCTTCTTCGCAAAGACCTTGACTCGGCCGTCGCACGGCTGGAGACCCGCAAAAAGCCCCAGGCCTTCCTGAACGTGGAGGCCTTCCAGTCCCTGGAAGCAGAGCGCAAGTCCCTGCAGACACGGACCGAGGAGCTGCAGTCCAAGCGCAACCAGCTGTCCAAGCAGATCGGCATGCTGATGGGCAAGGGCGAGAAGGACGCTGCCGAGGCCGCCAAGGCCGAAGTCGGCAGCCTCAAGACCGAGCTGGACCAGTCGGCCACGCGCCTGGAGCAGATCCAGGGCGAGCTGCACGCCATGCTGCTGGCCGTGCCCAACCTTCCGCACGAAAGCGTGCCCGTCGGTGCGGACGAAAGCGGCAATGTGGAGGCGCGCCGCTGGGGCACGCCCAAGACCTTTGATTTCGAGGTCAAGGACCATGTGGACGTGGGCCAGCCGCTGGGCCTGGATTTCGACATGGGCGTCAAGCTGTCGGGCTCGCGCTTCACCGTGATGAAGGGCCCCATCGCCCGCCTGCACCGCGCCCTGGCGCAGTTCATGATCGACCTGCAGACCGACTCGCATGGCTACACCGAGTGCTATGTGCCCTACGCCGTCAATGCCGACTCGCTCAAGGGAACGGGCCAGTTGCCCAAGTTCGAGGGCGACCTGTTCGCCGCCAAGAAGGGCGGCCAGGACGGCGAGCCCGTGCCCGACAACGCGGCGCTCTACCTGATTCCCACGGCCGAGGTGCCGCTGACCAACTTCGTGCGCGACGTGGTCGTGGCCGAGGACCAGCTGCCCATCAAGCTCACGGCCCACAGCCCCTGCTTCCGTTCCGAGGCCGGCAGCTACGGCCGCGACACGCGCGGCATGATCCGCCAGCACCAGTTCGACAAGGTCGAGATGGTGCAGATCGTGCATCCGGAAAAGAGCTACGAGGCGCTGGAAGAGATGACCGGCCACGCCGAGGCCGTGCTGCAGAAGCTGGGCCTGCCCTACCGCGTGATGAGCCTGTGCACGGGCGACATGGGCTTTGGCTCGGCCAAGACCTATGACCTGGAAGTCTGGCTGCCTGCGCAGAACACTTACCGCGAGATCAGCTCGGTCTCCAACTGCGAGGCCTTCCAGGCGCGCCGCCTGCAGGCGCGCTTCAAGAATGCCCAGGGCAAGAACGAGCTGGTGCACACGCTCAACGGTTCCGGCCTGGCCGTGGGCCGCACGCTGGTGGCGGTGCTGGAGAACTACCAGAACGCCGACGGCTCGGTGACCATCCCCGAGGCGCTGCGCCCGTATATGGGTGGACAGACTTTGCTGAAGGCCTGAATTTTTAGGCTATAATTTCAGCTTCGACGCTGCGGAGAGGTGGCAGAGTGGTCGATTGTACCTGACTCGAAATCAGGCGTACGTGCGAACGTACCGAGGGTTCGAATCCCTCCCTCTCCGCCAGAAACATGAAACCCAGTGCTATGTGAATAGCACTGGGTTTTTCTGTTTCCGGCATTGCCTGGCGAGAGTCCGGGCGATTGGGGCCGCCATAAAAAATGCCCGCGTTGGCGGGCCATGCTCAGATCTCGAGGGCCTTGCGGTCCTTGCCTTCGATCCAGCGCGGCGGCTTGCCCCGTCCCGTCCAGGTGGCTCCGGTGGCGGGGTCCCGGTATTTCGGCACGCCAATGTTGGCGGACTTGGATTTGCGGGCGCTGAAGATGTCGTCGTGGGTCAATCCGAACTCATGGACGAGTTCTCGGACCTTGGCGATGACTCCGCCTTTCTCCGCCTTCAGCGTTTCGGCAATCCGTGCCTCAAGCTCGCTCTTTTGCTTGAGCAGGGTTTTGTAATCTGCTGTCATATGTTCCTCATGGATAGTGTGCTACACAATGACGCATTTTATGGAGACAGGGTCGATGTCGCATGTGGGACATCGTCGGTGTTTGCACCTAGGTTTTTCAATATTTCGCCATTGTTCGGGATAGAGCGCGAGGCCTTTGTCTACGCCTCGACAAACTCCCGGTGGCTGCTGAAGTGCAGGATTTCGGAATCCTGCGCTCCGCCCTGTCTTTGAATGACGATGGTGCCATTGGCATGCAGATAGATTCGGATGCCCGGCGTGGTCTCCGAATCCCAGTAGCAGGGGCTTTTGTCGAGGTTTTTCCAGCCGTGCTCTACGCACAGCGTGCGCTGGCGCATGCTGTTGAGCAATTGCCTGCGCGCGCCTGCGCCTTCGCAGATGCGCATCCACAGCAGCAGGAGCATGTCGTGCGCTTCCTGGCGGGATGAGCAGGGAGGCATGTGCTTCAACTGGCCCAGGAGGGTAAGGAACCGCTGTTCTATGCTGATGTTCAGTGCCATGCCCATCTCCTTTGTGCGTGGATATGCATCAAAGTGTAGGCAGCGCCGAAGGCTGCCGATATAGGGCGGATGACGACAGCGCCGGTGGCTTTTTTTCCTGCCGGTTTGCAGGATGGGCGCCTGGCCGGCTGTCGTGACAAAGGCCAGCGGCGTCAGTGCGACTGCATGCCCATGAGATTGCACGACATGGCGCATTGCTGGCAGGCTGCCGCGCAGGTCTGGCAATGGTCGTGGGAATGCTTGCCGCATTCGTCGGCGCAGGCCTGGCAGATCCGGGCGCACAGGCGGCAGATGTCTGAGACATGCGGACTTTGGCGCGCCATTGAGGCCACGGCCAGTTCGCAGACCTGCGCGCATTCAAGATCCTGGGCAATGCAGGCGGCCATCATCTGGACGTCTGTTTCCTTCAGGCAGGCGGCGGCACAGGTATTGCAGGCAATGATGCAGGCCTGGCAGGCATCCATGCAGGCCTTGTAGTCGATGGCCGGTGGGGTGGTATTCATGGGAGTTCTCCTGGAATGAGGGAGTGAAGTCGCGCAGGGCGTTCTTCCTTGGCCAGCTATCCACACCAAAGAAAACGCCCCGCGAACGGGGCTGTGTCAAAGACCGCAAGGGTCGGGATTTACAGGTAGGGCACGCCGTAGTAGTCGTTCACGCGGCGTCCATATTCATCGGTGTAGGCCGGTGCCGTGTCGCGCTCATAGCGGGGCGCGTTGTCCAGCTGCTCGCGCGTGAGCGACACCACGTAGCCGTTCATGTCGGGCTCGTACTTGAGGGATTCCCAGGGCAGCGGATAGCGGTCCGTGCCGATGCCCAGGAAGCCGCCGAATTCCATGACGGCGTAGCGCACCTTGCCGGACAGCTTGTCGATCATCAGCGTGTCTATGCTGCCCAGCTTGTCGCCTGCGGGGTTGTAGACATTGGTGCCGCTGACGGTTTCGGAAGAAATGACGCTCGATACGGTGTTGGGTGTGACCATGAGGCTCTCCATTGAGTGGGTTGGTGCTGGCACGCCGACGCAGTGCATCTGGCGGCTGGGCGATGCGGCATGGGAAAAGGCGCGGGAGGCGGCCCCTTCAAAGCCCGTGCATCGCCTGGCGAAGTCGAAGCCTGTGTGCTTCTGGGTTCCAGCTTAGGACCGCAATGAAGTGCTCCGGGTAGTCGGTGCGCCGCGACCGGCGTAGGAGGGTCCTTGGGCACCGGAGGCCAGGTCCTACGAGTCCTTGTAGTCATGGTCTGCGCAGCTGCGGCCCTTTGCTGACGCGGCAGCGCAGTCTGGGCCGGCGTCGGCCTGGCGGGCACAGGCGTACAACGAAAACTGCAAGAGAGATGCTGCGGATGCAGTCCCGCGTCCACGGTCCATCCCCGAAGGAGATTCCCATGAATGCAAGCAACAAGCCATCCATCCCGCCGGTGTCTGCAGATGCGGTGGAGGACGAAGACCTGGCCGAACAGGCGCGACCGGGCCACGGCGTACCTTCCCAGGACCCCGAGGCAGCTGCCCAGTACCAGCTGTCGCCGGAGGATGCGCAGCGCGAGTCACGCTCGGTGTTCATCGGCGGCGGCGTACTGGCCGGAGCCGCTGCCGGCGCTGCCGCCGGTGCGGTCATTGCAGGCCCGGTGGGCGTGGTGGTGGGCGGCACGGTAGGCAGCGTGGCCGGTGCGCTGGGCGGTGCGGCCGCAGGTGCCGTGGCGCCGGCAGAGAGTGCGCAAAAGCCAGTGGAAAAGCCCGTGCCACCCGGCAGCAAGTCTTCCGGGTGACACGGGCAGGCCGTTGCAGGCCATGTGTGGCGCGGCGGGCATGGACGGCGGCGGATGCATCCCGTATACAGGGGCCTGTCCACTTTCCTATCCACCCAGATGGCCAACGTTCTCATAGGCATCGTCGCCGCAATTCATGTCTACATCCTCGTGCTGGAGATGTTTCTCTGGGACCGGCCGGCTGGCAGGAAGGCCTTTGGGCTGACGCCGGAATTTGCGCAGCAGACCAGGACGCTGGCCGCCAACCAGGGGCTTTACAACGGCTTTCTCGCCGCCGGGCTGATCTGGGGGTTGGCGCAGGGCGCCGACGGCCTGGCGTTCAAGTACTTTTTTCTCCTGTGCGTGCTGGTGGCAGGCCTGTATGGCGCAGCCACGGCCAGCCGCAAGATCCTCTGGGTGCAGGCCGTGCCGGCCGCCGTTTCGCTGCTGGCCCTGTACCTGGGGCTATGAGAACGCCCGGGCACCGGTGGGCGAAATCGCTGCAGCTGCTGCTGGACCGTGACCCCGGCGTGCGTGGCGCGGGCCGGCATAGCCGACATGGCCGGCGTCAGTCCACCAGCGCCTGTATGGCCTGCAATTGCGCCGCCAGCCCGGGCCGCGCGGCCGGAAAAGTCTCCTCGAAGGCGGCAGTGCCTATCGTGAAGCCCGCTGCGCCGCCGGCCAGCACGGCCGCGATGCGTTCACTGCGATCAATGGAGCCGGCCACGACCACGGGTTTGTCCACCGCATCGCAGACGGCCTTGATCAAGGCCGGCACGTCGCCGTGGAAGCGGTAGGCCAGCAGGTCCAGGCCATGCACGCCGTCCAGCCCCGCCATGCGGCGGGCGCTGGCCACGATGTCCTGTACCGGGCCTGAAAGCACGCTCGGATGCCCGCTCACCTTGCCGGGAAACGGGTAGTACGCAATGCCGCTGCCGCGCAGCACGGGCAGCACCGCCTCGGGCCGTGTGCCACCCATGAGCACGTCCACCCCGATGTCGACCGCCGCGCGGGCGGAGGCCACTTCGCTGGCCTCGTCGAGGCTGACAACCTCCAGATAGACCCTGGCGCCGCCCGCACGGATGTCCCGGGCCAGGGCATGCAGCTCGGGCAGGGGCAGGCCGATGTCCTTGAAGCCCACATGGCGAACGCCCTGGGCCAGCACCTCGCGCAGCCGCTCGCGCGCATCGGCAATGGTCCTGTCCTGCTGCGTGAGCATGAAGATGAAGTCCGGGCGTTGCGTTCGTGCACTGGCACCGGTACGGGTGGCCTGCACCATGGCTGCCGCCTGGCGCAGCGCGCAGGCCAGGCTGGCGTGGTCGGCGCGGCCCGTGCCCGCGATGTCGAAGGCCGTGCCATGGTCCACCGAGGTGCGCACAAAGGGCAGGCCCACGGTGATGTTCACGCCTTGCTCCACACCCAGGTATTTCACGGGAATCAGCCCCTGGTCATGGAACTGGGCGACCACCACGTCGAACTCGCCCCGGCGCGCCCGCATGAAGACCGTGTCGCCGGGCCAGGGGCCGCTGGCGTCGATGCCTTCGGCGCGCGCGGCGGCAATGGCGGGGATGATCACCGAGCGGTCCTCGTCCCCGAACAGACCGTTTTCACCGGCATGCGGATTGAGCCCTGCCACGGCCACCCGGGGCCGGGGGATGCCGAACGCGCGGCAGGCCTGGTGCGCGAGGCGAATGGCGCGCAGCTCGTTGTCCATGGTCACGGAGGCGATGGCCTGCTGCAGCGGCACATGGATGGAGACCAGCAGCACCCGCAGCTCATCATTGGCGAGCATCATGGCGAAGTCGCGTGTGCCGGAACGCTCGGCCAGCATCTCGGTATGGCCCGGATGCGGGCAGCCTGCCGCGCGCAGCGCTTCCTTGTGGATGGGGGCGGTCACCAGGCCCGAGACGTCGCCAGTCAGGGCCAGGTCGATGCCGCGCTGGATATAGGCATGGCAGGCCGCGCCGGCGCGTGCATCGACGCAGCCCCAGGGCAGGTCCGGCGGCAGGTCCTCGCCGGTCTGCAGCACGAAGAGCGTGGCGGGCGGTACCAGGACAGGGACCTGGGCCGGTGTCTCGATGGCCCGGATCTGCGGATGGACGCCCAACCCATCGGCCGCCCGCTGCAGCCGGGCGATGTCGCCGATGACGAGAAACGGCGTGCAGGGCCGCGCAGGGTCCATTGCCAGCTTGACGA
This sequence comes from Delftia sp. ZNC0008, assembly GCF_000799035.1. Classification (NCBI taxonomy): domain Bacteria; kingdom Pseudomonadati; phylum Pseudomonadota; class Betaproteobacteria; order Burkholderiales; family Comamonadaceae; genus Delftia; species Delftia sp. ZNC0008. The sequence continues at coordinate 324 of NZ_JTKZ01000703.1, read as the reverse complement.
TGATCTCGGGCCCGATGCCCAATGGATCGCCCATGGTGATGGCCAGGGGCGCGCTGGCCGGAGTGCTGGCCGAGGGGTTGGCGGAGTTGGGGCTGGAGTGCTTCATGGTTCTTGCTGAAACCTCAATCGATGGGTTTACTTTGCATGAAGATGCTCCAGTAATAAATCGATATAGACTCATCATTCAATTGAGCAATGTTCAACTGAAAGTCCGATGTTCCACCTGTCTAGAGCCGCCATTGCCATGCCCGCACCCGTCCACATGCCGCCGCTGTCTGCCTTGCGCGCCTTCGAGGCCACGGTGCGCCATGGCAGTGTCTCCAA
>NZ_JTKZ01000753.1:0-7547 GCF_000799035.1 Delftia sp. ZNC0008 | reverse complement strand
TCCGCGTTGCAGCGGTCGCGGCGGGCGGGCATTGCCCGGGCTGCTCGCACAGGGCCAGTACCCGGGGATGGATGTAGAACTTGCGGCAAACCGTACAAGTATTGCCCAGGCGCCGCGCCACCTCGGCGATCAGGTCCGTGAAGGTGAGCGCGCCCGGATGGCGGCTGCCCGCCGGTGACGCTGCGGCGGCCATGGCCAGCTCCAGCGCGTACACGCTGGCATGCCAGGTACGGAAGTCCTTGGCACTGAAGTCCGGTCCGTCTGCCTCGTCTGCCCCGGCCTTGCTGCAGATCCTGCGGATGTAGTCGTTCACGTGCTCGGAGCGCACATGGTGAACATCCCCCTCGTCGTCCACGAACTGGAAAAGCCGCTGCCCCGGCAGGTCCTGGCAGCGCTTGACGATGCGGGCCACGGCCCGGTCGGACACGCGGGCCTGCTGGGCGACGCCGCTCTTGCCCTTGAAGCTCAGCGTCAGCTCGCCGGCGCGCACCTGGGCGTGGCGGTTCCTGAGCGTGGTCAGGCCGAAGGATCCATTGGCTTCTGAATACTCGTCGTTGCCAACGCGCAGCGCCGTGCAGTCCAGCAGCCAGACGATGGTGGCCACCACGGTTTCGAGCTGCGGCCGCCCCGGCCTGAGGTCCCGCGCCACGGCACGCCGAATGGCGGGCAGATGCCGGCCGAACTCGCGCATGCGGTCGAACTTGACCTGCTTGCGCTGCTCCTGCCACTGCGGGTGATAGCGGTATTGCTTGCGCCCGCGGGCATCGCGGCCCGTGGCCTGCAGGTGGCCCCGGGCGTCAGGGCAGATCCATACATCCACATAGGCCGGTGGAATGGCCAATTTGCGGATGCGCTCCAGCGCCTGGGCGTCGCGCACGGGCCTGCCGTCCTGGTCCACATAGGAAAAGCCTTTGCCACGCCGCACGCGGCGCCAGCCGGGCATGCGGTCGTTGATATGGATGAGGTCTGCAGTCAGTGCAACCCCTGCGGCGGCGGAGGCGGAGGTGCGATGGGGGGATCGGAATAGGGTGAAGGCGCCGGAGCCGGCGGAGGATCACCCACGGGTGGCACCAGCGGCTCGGTCGGCGGCGGATTGACCGGCGGAGCGACGGGAGGTGTGGCAGGCGGTGTGGGTGGCGCAGCGATCATGGAACGGTTTCTCCTGTGATGGTGGCGGGCCGCAGCGGACATGCAGCCGCTGCAGCAATCGCCATGCCCGGACCCTTGCACGGGGCCGAAGCGTTGACATTTGGTAGCAATGATTCGCAAAAACCGGTGGCCGGCGGCCTCAGGCCAGCGTCCTCAGCGTGGGCTCGCGGTCCCAGAAGCGTTTCTTGGCGCCTTCGACAAAGGGCTTGGGCGTGTCGATGGGAAACACGCCCTCGTCCGGCGTGATGCCCGCGGTCTGCAGGATGTGCCCGGTGGCCTTGCAGGCAGCAATGGCCTTGAGGTGGCCGAAGGCATCGCGGAACCAGTCCTGGGCGGCCGCTTCCCGGGCCAGGGCTTCGCCGCGCTGCGGCGTGAGGATGGACACCACGGCGTCGAACTGCGCCGAGGGCGATCCGGCCAGCTGGCCGTCTGCGGGCAGGTGGCTGCCGTCGTCCAGCGTGGCGCCGCCGATCTTGGGCGCAATGATCTTCACGCTGGCCTTTTGCGCCACCAGGGCCTTGTGGAAGGCGGCAATGTGCCGGGCGCTGGAGCCTTCATCCACCAGGATGGCCACGAAGCGGCCCTGCAGTGTGGGCTTCATGCGGTCGATGATGCGCGTGGCCGGGCTGGGCGGCAGCTTTTGCGGGGGCACGGCAGGCTTGGCGGCAGGCGGCAGCTGGGGCAGGCCCAGGCCGTCGGCCACGCGCTTTGCCAGGTCGGCGTCTATCACCTGCAGGTGGCCCACCACGGCCAGTCGCACATGCGGCGTCTGCACCTTGGACAGCTCGAACACCAGGGCGCTGGCGATGTGGGCCTGCTCCACCGCGCTCTGGCTGGCGTAGAACATGCGCGCCTGGCTGTAGTGGTCGGCAAAGCTTTCGGGGCGGATGCGGCCCTTGGCGCCGTCCCCGTCATCCTGGGCAAAGTGCCTGAAGCCGCGCGCCGCCGAGGCGCGCGGACTGTCGGCCTGCAGGCTGGAGGGCTCGTAGGCCACGCGGCCCTTGGGCACCTGGGTCTGCATATGGCCGTCGCGCTGGTCGTGGGCAAACGGGCATTTGGGCGCGTTGATGGGCAGCTGCGTGAAGTTGGGCCCGCCCAGGCGCGACAGCTGGGTGTCCAGGTAGGAGAAAAGGCGGCCCTGCAGCAGCGGATCGTTGCTGAAGTCGATGCCCGGGGGCAGGTTGGCCGGGCAGAAGGCGACCTGCTCGGTCTCGGCAAAGAAGTTGTCGGGCCAGCGGTCCAGCACGAAGCGGCCGATCTTGCGCAGCGGTATTTCCTCTTCCGGAATGATCTTGGTGGGGTCCAGATGGTCATAGGGCAGGGCGTCTGCCTGTTCCTGCGAAAACAGCTGCACGCACAGCTCCCAGGCCGGATAGTCGCCCGCCTCGATGGCCTCGAACAGGTCGCGGCGGTGGTAGTCGTTGTCTGCGGCCTGCAGCTTCAGGGCCTCGTCCCAGACCGTGGACTGGATGCCCAGCTCGGGCCGCCAGTGGAATTTCACGAAGGTGCTTTTGCCTTGCGCATTGACCAGCCGGAAACTGTGCACGCCAAAGCCCTCGATCATGCGCAGGCTGCGCGCGATGGTGCGGTCGCTCATGATCCACATGACCATGTGCATGGACTCGGGCATGAGGGAGATGAAGTCCCAGAACGTGTCGTGCGCCGTGGCGGCCTGTGGAAAGCCCCGGTCCGGCTCCATCTTCACGGCATGGACCAGGTCGGGAAACTTCATGGCGTCCTGGATGAAGAACACCGGAATGTTGTTGCCGACCAGATCCCAGTTGCCCTCTTCGGTATAGAACTTGATGGCGAAGCCGCGCACGTCCCGCGGGGTGTCCACCGAGCCTGCGCCGCCGGCCACGGTGGAAAAGCGCACGAAGACCGGCACCTGCTTGCCGGTTTCGGTCAGCACCTTGGCGGTGGTGTACTGCTCCAGTGAATCGGTCAGCTGGAAATAACCGTGGACACCTGTGCCGCGTGCATGGACGATCCGCTCCGGAATGCGCTCATGGTCGAAATGCGTGATTTTCTCGCGCAATATGAAATCTTCCAGAAGCGTGGGTCCCTTTGGCCCTTGCTTCAATGAATTCTGGTTGTCCGCAACCGGTATGCCCTGCTGCGTCGTCAATACAGGATGAGAGGCTTCGGCCTGCTGCTGGAGTTCTCCGCCGTGGCCAACGGGGCATTGGGATGGGGATTTCTTTTCAGCTGGGGCTTTCTTGGCCATGATGCACTCCTTGGGAATGAACGCCATGTTCTTTTGACGCGGATATTTCAAGCGGAGCAACGGTATGTTTTTCAGTTGCCGCAATGGGAAAATAAAAAAAGGGCCCGGAGGACCCTTTTTTCAGGTCATGCAACCTGCGGCTCAACGCTGCTGGTGGCTGTCCTGCTTTTGCTGCTGACCCGGCTGGTTGCGCTGGGGGTTGCTCTGCTGTTGCTGATGGTTGGGATTATTGGGATTGCTTTGCTGCTGCTGGTTCTGCTTGTTCTTGTCGTTTTGCTGGTTGCTGGCCGTGTTGCCTTGAGGGTTATTGGTCTGTTGCGTCATTTCCATACTCCTTAAGTAAACAGCGATGCCGTCATCACTGCAATTTCATTGTGCTGCCTGAAAAATCCACGGCGTGTAGGAAATTCGGAAGATTACTTTTGGTAAATCATTGGAATTTGCTATGCGTATCGTGGAATCCATTTTTGCGGCAAAAAATGCATGTATTTTTTATCATGAAATGCCATTTGTAGATTATGCAAAACGGCAATGGTCCGTTTCATTTGGATGTTGAACGTTTTGCAGGCGCCTTGGACGCTGGCTTTCGGGGCTTGGGCGTTGTCCGGGTCGCGGGCGCTTTTGCAGCTTTTGCAGCTTTTGCCGCCGCCCCGGTATTTTTTTCCTTGGCCGCGGAGGCGGGGGCCCCGCTGCCTGCCTTGCCCAGGCTGCTCCTGAGCAGGGCGGTCAGATCCAGCACGGCTGCGTTGGCGGGTGCGGCGGGCGCGTCCTGCTGCCTTTGCACACTTTGCACGTCGCCCGCATGGGCCTTGGCCTGCACCAGCTGGTGGATTTCCTCGCTGAAGGAGTTGCGGAACTGGTCGGCGTCCCAGGCCTGGCTCATGTCCTTGATCAGTGCCAGGGCCATGGTCATTTCGGCGGCCTTGATGCCTGCGGCCCTTGCGTCCAGCGGCGGCAGGTCCAGCTGCTCGAAGGAACGGATCTCGCCGCCCCAGCGCAGCAGGTTCAGCACCAGTGCCCGGCCGCAGGGGATCAGGATGGCCAGGTGCTGCTTGGCCTGGATGACGACCTTGGCGACGCCCACCTTGTTGCTCTTGCGCAGCGCCTCGCGCAGCAGTGCGTAGACCTTCCCGCCCCGGTGCAGGGGGGCGGTGTAGTAGGGCCGCTCCAGGTAGATGAAGGGGATATCGTCGGCATCGACAAAGGCCTCGATCTCTATGGTCTGCGTGGTCTTGGGAAAGGCGGCGGCAATCTCTTCGGCGCTCAGCACCACGTAGCGGCCTTCTTCGAATTCCACGCCCTTGACGATGTCGGCCGAGGCCACCTCCTTGCCCGTGACTTTGTTGATGCGCTTGTAGCCCACGGGCTGCATGTTGCGCTTGTCCAGCCAGTCGAAGTCGATGTCCGTGCTGGCCGTGGCCGCATACAGGCCTATCGGGATGTGGACCAGGCCAAAGCTGATGGCCCCCTTCCACAGGCTGCGCGAGGAGACGGCCGGGGCCGTGCGAGGAGATGTGGCTTTCCTGGTCATCGTTGTGCTTTCCTCGTTGGCGGCGCTTCGCGGGCCGGTGCCTCGAAGCCCAGCGCCTTCATGGCGCGGCCCAGGCTGGTGGCCGCCGTGCCGTAGTGCTCCCAGGGCGAGTTGCCCAGGCGCAGGCGCTGGTCCACCGAGCGAATGGTCCAGTGCGCGCCGCCCGTGAGCCTGTCGAGCTCGTTCCAGCCCACGGGCACGGAGATGCCCATGCCGGGCCGCGCACGCGCTGTCCACGCGCAGGCCGTGGTGGCGCCAAAGCCGTTGCGCAGGTAGTCCACGAAGATTTTTCCCACGCGGTTGCGTGGCCCGCTCTTGGCCACGAAGCGCTGGGGCACGGTGCTGGCCAGGTGCTGGACCACGGCCTGGGAGAAGGCCTTGACCGTGTCCCAATCCAGCAGCCGCTTGATCGGCACGACCACATGCAGGCCCTTGCCGCCGCTGGTCTTGAGGAAGGCCGGCAGCTCCAGCTCCTGCAGCAGCACATGCAGCAAGGTGGCCGCTTCCTGCACCTGCGTCCAGGGCACGCCCTCGCCGGGGTCCAGGTCGAAGGTCATGCGGTCGGGCCGGTCGATGCGGTCCCGGCGGGCATTCCAGGTGTGCCATTCGATGGTGTTCATCTGCGTGGCCGCCACCAGGCCTTCACGCCGCGCCACCTCCATCAGCGGCGCATGGCCGGGATCGAGTTCGGGCGCCAGGGCGGCAATGCCCTGCAGCGGCGTCTGGTCCATGTGTTTCTGGAAGAACAGCTCGCCCTCGATGCCCTCCGGCGCGCGCACCATGGCCACGGGCCGGGCCTTGAGGTGGGTGATCATGAAGGGGGCCACCGTGGCGTAGTAGCGCGCCAGCTCCATCTTGGTGATGCCGGTGGAGGGGTCGATGACACGCTCGGCATGGGTGATGGCGATCGTGGCGGGCAGGCGCGCCGCCTTGGCCATGCGGGGCGGGGCGGCTTTGTGGCGGGTTGCGGTGCGGGGTGAAGATGCGGTCGATGGCACGTGCTGTGGCTCCTCTTTTGCGATGCGGCGCGCAGGCTTGTCCGTGCGCAGGCCCTGGAATACGGCGTGGCGGATGCGGCCGTCCGCGGTCCATTGCGCGAACGAGACTTCGGCCAGCAGGGTGGGGCGCACCCAGTGCACCTGGCTGCCAAGGCCCCGGGTGTCTGCCAGCGGGGATGTGCCGGTGGCCAGGCCGTCCAGGCGCTGGCGCAGGGCGGCCAGGGTGCGTGCGTTGAAACCCGTGCCGACCTTGCCGGCCGCGTGCAGCTGCCCGTCCTCGCCGTGCACGGCGAGGACCAGGGCCCCCAGGCCGGTGCGCGAGCCCTGGGGATCGGTATAGCCGGCGATCACGAACTCCTGGCGGTGGCCGCACTTGAGCTTGATCCAGTCCATGCTGCGCCGCGAGACGTAGGCGCTGCCGCGCCGCTTGCCGATCACGCCCTCCAGGCCCAGCCGGCAGGCGGCGGCCATCAGGTCGGCGGGCGGGGCGTCAAAGGCCTGGCTGAACCGAACGCGGTCCGACGGCGCCTTGTGCAGCAGCTCCTGCAACCGCTGGCGGCGCTGTTCCACGGGCTGCTGGCGCAGGTCCTGGCCGTCGTGCCACAGCAGGTCGAAGGCGAAGAAGACCAGCAGGTCGGTGTGCTCGCCGTCGAAGGCGTTCTGCAGGGCCTGGAAGTCGGGGCGGTCGTCGCTGTCCAGCATCAGCACCTCGCCGTCGATCCAGCCTGTTTGCAAGGGCAGGGCCGCCAAGGCGCGGGCCAGGGCAGGCATTCTGGCGGTCCAGTCCTTGCCGTTGCGCGTGACAAGCCGCACGGTACCGCTGTCGACGCGCGCCAGCAGGCGGTAGCCGTCGAACTTGCTCTCGAAGATCCATTGCCCGGCCTCCGTGGGCGGGCGGTCCACCAAGGTCGCCAGCTGGGGGGCGATCTCCTGCGGCATGGTCGCGGTGCCGGCGTGCTGCTTTCGTGCTGGCGCTGGCGCTGTTGCTGTTGTTGTTTCTGTTTCTGTCGTTGCCGCTGCTGCAGGTTCCAGGGGAAGGCCCGCCACGCTGTCGGGCATGTCCTCGACCACGCTGAATTCGCCGGCGGCGCGTTCCAGCCCGTCATGCTCCTTGATCAGCAGCCACGCGGGTTTTTTGGCATCGTCCTTGCCGCGCATGCGCACCAGGGTCCAGCGGCCCTGCAGCTTGTGGCCGCGCAGTTCGAACCTGAGCTTGCCCTTGCGAAGGCCCTCGGCGGCGTCGCCTTGTGGCCACCAGGTGCCCCGGTCCCAGATGATGACCTTGCCCGCACCGTACTGGCCCGGCGGAATCTGGCCTTCGAAGCGGTTGTAGGCCATGGGGTGGTCTTCCACCTGCACGGCCATGCGCTTGTCGGCCGGGTCGTAGCTGGGGCCCTTGGGCACGGCCCAGCTTTTCATGCTGCCGTCCAGCTCCAGCCGGAAGTCGTAGTGCAGATGGCTGGCCCAGTGCTTTTGAATGACGAATTGCAGGGCGCCCGCGCCGGGCTGCCCTGCAATCGTGTCGCTGGAAGGTTCTGCCGAGGGCTCCGGTGTGCGCGTGAAGTCGCGCTTTTGCCGGTAGGCCGCCAGCGAAGCGGCAGCCTTGTCCTGCCCGCCGGCCGCAGCAGCCCGCCGCGGCTGC
>NZ_JTKZ01000582.1:0-14289 GCF_000799035.1 Delftia sp. ZNC0008 | reverse complement strand
CCGCGTGGGCGTGGGCAGGGGCGGCGGCTCGTGCGGCGGCGCCAGGGAGGCACATCCCGCCAGTGCGGCGGCCAGTGCGGCTGCCAGCGCGGCGGCGGCGGTTCGGGGCAATGGGAGGGTCATCTGCAGTGCTGCGGGGTGCCGGTGCGGCAGCCGCTAGTTGAGGATGTGGTGGCCGCCATCGACATACAGCGTGCAGCCCGTGATGGCGCGCGCCCCGTCCGAGGCCAGGAAGGCGCACAGCGGCCCCACGTCGTCGGGCTGCAGTTCGCCGGCAATGGGCGAGCGGCGCACGCTGTCGGCCACGAGTTCATCGAACGCGGCAATGCCCGAGGCCGCGCGCGTGGCGATGGGCCCGGGCGAGACGGCATTGACGCGGATGCGCGAGGGGCCGAGCTCGGCCGCCAGGTAGCGCGTGGTGGACTCCAGCGCGGCCTTGACCGGGCCCATGATTCCGTAGTGCGGCATGACCTCGCTGGCGCCCAGGTAGCTCAGCGTCATGAGGCTGCCGCCGCTGGCGGCCATCAGCGGCTCGGCCAGGTGCGCCATGCGGATGAAGGAGTGGCAGGAGATGTCCATGGCCAGCGCAAAGCCCTCGCGGGAGCTGTCCACCACGCGGCCCTGCAGGTCCTTGCGCGGGGCGTAGGCCACGGCGTGCAGCACGAAGTCCAGCCGGCCCCAGCGCACGGCGGCGGCATCGAACAGCGCGCGCATCTGCTCGTCGTCGCCCACGTCCAGCGGCATGCGCAGCTCGGCACCGATCTCGTCGAGCAGGGGCTCCACATGCGCCCGGGCCTTGTCGTTCTGCCAGGTCGCGCCGATCTCGGCGCCCGCCGCATGCATGGCCCGGGCACAGGCCCAGGCAATGCTGTCGCGGTTGGCGATGCCGACGATCAGGCCTTTTTTGCCAGCCAATAGCGTCATCTCGAATGCTCCAGATCAGAAGGTCTGCCGGGAAACAGGCCGCCTTGGGGCGGCTTCGTCAGGAATCACGGGGCATGGCGCGGCATTGCCGACATATGCGCCACGGCGAATGTTTGTATTTCCTGTGACTACGAAGCTTTTGATAGCTTGTTTTGATGCATGCAAATCAAAGGTTTGCATGCCAATATCGTCTCCTGGTCTTTTTCATTCTATCTATGTTGCACTGCAGCGACCGATTTTGGCGATGCCGTTTCGTTATATCGATGCAGTTCACTCCATAGTCTTGACTCAGGTCAAAGAGGGCTGCCTCACGGGGAGAATGCCGCTTGCCGCCGGTTGCTGTGCCCAGTAGAGCAATGGTGTCTTTTTGCGCCAACAGCCGAGCATTCTCTGTATTGGCCGGATTTCAATGAATACAAGGTATTCACACCATATTGGTGCATGGGAGGTAAAGAAAACCGGAAATCTGCCGATGGTCCGTGGACAGAGAAAATCCCCGGCCTGCAAAGGCCCGGGCCGCCATTCAGTCGGGACAAGACCGAAGGAAGATGTTCAATCCATGACCAGCATTTCATCCACCGGCGCCAGCTTTGCCGCCAGCGCAGCGGGCATGCGGCCCACGGTGTCCGTGAGGTCGTCAGCGACCACGGCAGCTGCTGCACCCGCCGACCCGGGCACGCAGGTCACGCTGGGCCAGTCCGCAGGGTCCAGCGTCATCTATGCCAAACCGCAGCCCGTGGAATTGGGGCAGTTCAGGCTGACCCGGGCCTGGGCCTCGCAAGACAGGGACGACATCAGCACCCTAATGGCGCGCAACCTGGGCCTGGGCCCGTCGGCCAGCCTGGCCGACCGCTGGCGCGGCCTGGGCGGCGCCCTGCTGTCGCGCTTTGCGGCCACGCCGTCGGACTACCAGCAGACGGTTGCGGAGTACCAGGCGCCCACGGCGGCCGACTCCGTCGCAGGCAGCGCGGATGCACAGGCCCTGGACAAGTCCGCACTGAGCGATGTGTCCGTGGGCGCTGCCACCGTGAGCCTGAAGATCCGCACGCAATCGGGCCTGACCGTGGAGCTGCGGATTGCCACGAACGACGGCAGCGAAGCGGGCAGCAGCAGCGGGCTGCGGGTCGAGGTCAAGAGTTCCGGCGCCTTGAGCCAGGCCGAGAGCGCGGCCATTGCCCAGCTGGCCGACGGGCTGGACGAAGCGCTGGAAGGCCTGGGAAAGCCGGGCAAGCCCCAGCTGGAACTGGGCAAGCTGATGGACTTCGACCGCAGCGTGCTGTCCGGCCTGGACCTGGACATCAAGAACCCCAAGCCTTCGCAGCCCCTGTCCTCGTTCAGCCTGCATGTGGGCGCCGATGGCCGATCGGTGGCGATGAAGGGCGCGGCCGGCGAGCTGGCCGTCAACCTGGAGTCCGATGCCCCCGTGGGCGCCAGCGCTTCGCAGCGCCAGTCCGCGCTGGACCAGCATCTGAAGCGCTTTGATGCCGCCGCGCAGCGCGGCCGTGCGGATGCGGCGCTGGTGGACATGTTCAAGAGTGCCTTCAGTCAGCTGCACAACGCGCAGGCGCCGGCCGCGCCGGGCGCCATCGTCGCGCTCTCCGGGCTGGAGCGTTCCGTGCAGTCCCTGCAAAGCGGCCTGGCCGATTTCCAGGCCAGCTTCAGCGGTGATTTCGAGAACACCAATGAATTCGGCGCCGTGACCGAAATCGGCCGCGCCGAGTACCAGGTGGGCCAGAAGACCACCCGGCAGTCCCGCGGCAGGGAGGGCGAGTCGATCGCCCAGGTGGTGACCGAGTCCCTGAACGCCGAGTCCAAAAAGGCGCGCAACCGCAGCATGCTGGATTTGCAGTCGGGCAACTATGACCTGACCAAGGTGCAGGACAGCCGCACCATCACCACGCTGATCGAGACAGCCGGCAAGCAGGTCACCGGCGCGCTGCGCAAGACGCAGGAGCGCCAGATGCAGACGTGGGACCAGCTGGTGGAGCACCGCACCCAGCAGCACCGCGAAACGCCCGGTGGGCGCAGCTTCACTGAGCAACTCGCGTTGAGGTAGTCGCGGCGCGGGCCGGGCCGCGTGTCGTCGTTGTGTCACAAAACTTCCGTATAAGAAGTTTTTTTGAACAGAACATGACAACGGCCCGCGCGTTCATGACCGAATTTCATCTTGCCGTCATCCAGGGCGGAGCCTCTCAATGAACGCGCGCCGTGCTTTGGCGGCGGGGCTGGCGGCGCTGCTGCTGGCGGCCGTGGGCGGCGGCATCTGGTACTCGCGCACGGCCCTGGTGCAGGACCGCCAGGCGCAGCGGGCGCAGCAGCAGGCCGTGACGGCGCGCGGCCTGATCGGCTCCGAGAAGGAAGCCTTCTTCCAGGACGAGCGCGTGCGCGACGTGCTGGCGCGCCACGGCGTGACGGTGACGGTGCAAAAGGCCGGCTCGCGCAGCATTGCCAACAGCTACGACCCCAAGCAGTACGACTTCGGCTTTCCCTCGGGGGCGCCGGCTGCAGCCCAGCTCAAGGCGGCGGCCAGGGCCGGCACGGTCTACACGCCGTTCTACACGCCCATCGTGTTCGCCAGCTGGCGGCCCATTGCCGAGATCCTGATCGCCAACGGCGTTGCGCAAAAGCAGGGCGACTTCCATTACGTGACCGATCTTCCCGCCCTGCTGGCCATGGCCGGCAAGGGCACGCGCTGGCGTGACCTGAAGGCCTCCGGCGCCTTTGCCACCGGCAAGGCCGTGCTGCCCGCCAGCACCGATGTGCGCAGCTCCAACAGCGCGGCCATGTACCTGGCGCTGGCCAGCTATGTGCTCAACGGCCAGCAGGTGGTGCAAAGCCCGGCCGACCTGGAGCGCGTGATGCCCCAGGTGGCGCCGCTGTTTTTGCGCCAGGGCTTCCAGGAAAGCTCGTCGGCCGGGCCGTTCGAGGACTACCTGGCCCTGGGCATGGGCAAGGCGCCGCTGCTGGTGGCCTATGAATCGCAGCTGGTGGAGTTCCTGCTGCGCCACCCGCAGCGCAGGAGCGGCGAGATGGTGATGCTCTACCCGCAGCCCACGCTGTATTCCAAGCATGTGCTCGTGCCCTACACGCCGGCAGGCGAGCGCGTGGGCCAGTTGCTCGAATCCGACCCGCAGCTGCGCGCATTGGCGCAGGAATACGGCTTTCGCACCGGCGGCGACACGCACGGCCCCGAGCGCTGGGCCGGGCAGGGCGTGCAGGCGCCCGCGCAGCTGGTGGATGTGATCGAACCGCCCAGCCAGGAGTGGCTGGAGCGAATGATCGTGGACATGGAGCAGCGCTTCAAATGACCGAACGTTCCAGGAGCAACCGATGAGCAACACCCCCCAGACCACCACGGCCAGCGCCGCCGTGGCCGTGCCTGCACAGGAGCAGGATTTCGTGCTGGAGCCGCCTGCGCCCGCCCTGCCCGTGCCCATCGAGTCGGCCAGCGGCAAGGTCCGCCTCAAGGCCGAGGAAGTGCAGCAGCTGGACGCGCAGGTGGCGCAGTTCATCGACGACATCACCGCCAACGACAGCCAGTCGCCCGCCTTCAAGGGCGCGGTCGAGCGCATCCACGGCATGGGCAACAAGGAGGTGCAGGCCGCTGCGGCCGTCTCCAACCGCATGCTGGAGCGCCCCGTCAAGACGCTGAACAACGGCCTGTTCGACCAGGGCAGCCAGATCGGCCAGGGCCTGATCGACCTGCGCCGCCAGGTGGAGGCGCTGGACCCCTCGCACCAGGATGACCTGTTCAAGCCGCGCAAGCTGCTGGGCCTGATCCCCATGGGCAACAGGCTGGTGGACTACTTCGACAAGTTCCAGTCCAGCCAGAGCCACCTGAACGCCATCATCGACAGCCTCAAGCGCGGCAAGGACGAGCTGCTGCGCGACAACGCCGCCATCGAGCAGGAAAAGGCCAACCTGTGGGGCCTGATGGAGCGGCTGGAAAAATACATCCACATCGGCAAGAAGCTGGACGCGGCGCTGGAGGCCAAGGCGGCGCAGCTGGAAGCCAGCGACCCGGAAAAGACGCGCGTGGTGCGCGAGGACATGCTGTTCTACGCACGCCAGAAGGTCACCGACCTGCTCACCCAGATGGCGGTGAACGTGCAGGGCTACCTGGCGCTGGACCTGGTGCGCAAGAACAACCTCGAACTGGCCAAGGGCGTGGACCGCGCGACCACCACCACGGTCTCTGCCCTGCGCACGGCCGTCATCGTGGCGCAGGCGCTGGCCAACCAGAAGCTGGTGCTGGACCAGATCACGGCGCTGAACACCACCACGGGCAACCTGATCGCCGGCACCAGCGAGCTGCTGCGCGAGCAAAGCGGGAAGATCCACGAGCAGGCGGCCGGCAGCACCATCGACATCGCCAGGCTGCAGCAGGCCTTCGGCAACATCTACCAGACCATGGACGCCATGGCCGACTTCAAGGTCAAGGCCCTGGCCTCCATGCAGACCACGGTGGACACGCTGTCGCAGGAGGTGGACAAGTCACGCGCCTATCTTGAAAAGAGCCGCCGCGAGGACGTGCGCGAGGCGCTGCAGGCGCCCGCCGGCGAGGTGGTGCTGTGAGCATGTTCCGGCGCCTGGCGGCCTGGTGGCTGCTGGGCCTTGCGCTGGTCCTGGCCGGCTGCGGCAAGTCGCCCGAACCCGCGCCGCAGGCCGCCGCAAAGGCCGATGCGCCCGCCGGTCCCCAGGGTGCATTCACCGTGCTGGCCGGCTCCGAGCTCAAGGACGTGGCGCCCGCGCTGGAGCAGGCCGCCACGGCGGCGGGCGTGCCGCTCAAGCTCAGCTATGCGGGCACGCTGGAGATGGTCGAGCGCATCAATGCGGGCGAGCAGTACGACGCCATCCTGCCGCCCAATGGCGCCTATCCCGCGCTGGCGCTGGCGAACAAGCCGCTGGCGCGCGAAAAGCTTTTCTACTCGCGCGTGGCCCTGGGCGTGAAGGCCCCCGTGCTGCAAAAGCTGGGCTGGGACAAGGCCCCGCCCACCTGGGCCGACATCGCACGCGCTGCCGCCCAGGGCCGGCTGCGCTACGGCATGACCAATCCGGCCAGTTCCAACACCGGCATGAGCGCACTGTTCGCCGTGGCCTCGGCCGTGGCCGGCAAGACCGAGGACCTGGACGCCAGGGAGGTCAACGCGAAGGTGCTCAAGGACTTCCTGTCGGGCCAGAAGCTCACCGCCGGCAGCTCCGGCTGGCTGGCCGAGGCCTTCGAGCGCGAGCCCGGCGCCGTCGATGCGCTGGTCAACTACGAGGCCGTGATCCTGCGCCTGAACGAGAAGCTGCCCGCCGCCGACCGCCTGACCCTGGTCTACCCGCGCGACGGCGTGATCTCGGCCGACTATCCGCTGATGCTGCTCAGCGCTGCGCGGCGCGCAGACTATGACCGGCTGGTCGCCCAGTTCAAGGCCCCCGCCTTCCAGGGCCAGCCGCTGCGCCAGGCCCAGCTGCGCCCCGCCAGCCCCGAGGCGCAGGCCAGCCCGGCGCTGCCCACGGCGCCCGTGGTGGAGCTGAGCTTTCCGAACCGGCTGGAGGTGATCGATGCCGTGCTCTCGGCCTACCAGAGCGATCTGCGCCGTCCGGCCACCAGCATCTTCGTGCTGGACGTGAGCGGCTCCATGAAGGGTGCACGGCTGGCGCAGATGAAGGAGGCGCTCAAGCTGCTGTCCGGCGCCGAGGCCTCGGCCGCCAGCCAGCGCTACGCCGCCTTCCAGGCGCGCGAGCGCGTGCTGCTGATTCCGTTCTCGGGTCTGGTCGGCCAGCCCGCGCGCGTGCAGTTCGCGGCGGGCGACCTGCAGGCCGCAAGCGCCCGGGTGCTGGCCTATGCCGACAGCCTGGTGGCCGACGGCGGCACGGCCATCTACGACGCGCTCACGCTGGCCCAGCAGCAGGCACGCCAGGAACTGCGGGCCGATCCCGAGCGCTTCGTCAGCATCGTGCTGCTGACCGATGGCGCCAATACGGCCGGCCGCGACTGGGCCGCATTCGAGCGCGAGCAGCGCATGGCGCGCGACGGCGGCGCGCCGCTGGTGCGGGTCTTTCCCATCATCTTTGGCGAGGCGCAGTCCGGCGAAATGCAGGCCCTGGCCGCGCTGACCGGCGGGCGCGCCTTCGATGCGCGCAACACCGGCAAGAGCGGACTGCCGCTGGTGTTCAAGGAAATCCGGGGCTACCAGTGACAGCGCCGCCAGCGATCGGACCCGCCTGATGCGCCGCCTGCAGCTTTTCTTCTACGGCAACGGCAACCTCGCCGGCCTGGCGCTGGCCCTGCTGGGGCCGGTGCTGCTGTTTGCCGGCGTGATCGGCGCCGGCTGGGGCTGGATCACCCTGGGCCTGTACGTCGCGGGCCTGCTGCTGGGTTGGGCCCTGCAGCCCGCGGGCGCCAGCTTCGAGCGGGCGCTGCAGCAGCACTGGAGCGCCGAGGACATCCGCGAACGCATCGACGAGCTGGTGCAAAAGGCCCGCCCGATGCTCACGCCCGAGATGCAAAAGCACCTGGACAGCGTGCGCGGCTCGGTGCACGAGGTGCTGCCCTCGCTGGCCGAAGCCGGCCCGGTCTTCAACGACGGCCTGTTCACCGTGCGCGAGACGGTGCTGCAGTACCTGCCGGCCACGCTGTCGCACTATGCGGCGCTGCCGCCGCTGTTCCGTGTCACCCAGCCCGTGCAGGACGGCAAGACGCCCAGGCAGCTGTTGACCGAGCAGCTGGCGCTGCTGGCCGGGCAGATGCAGCAGGTGGTGGCCCATGTGGCGGCCAGCGACGCGCAGGCGCTGCTGGCCAATGGCCGCTTCTTGAAGCAGAAGTTCGACCAGCCGGATTTCCTGAAGTGAGGCGCCTGCAGGGTCGTCCCGCCACGCTGCGCGGACCCTGTGTTAGCATGCTTCGCCATGCAGCCTGCTGCATTCCCGTCTTCCAGACACCTGAACTCTCGATCCAAGACAGCCATGAACGGTACGCCCGTTTCGATCATCGTTGCACAGTGGTGGCGCTTCCAATAAGGAAGCGGCACGTCGTCGCGGTTGCGTACCGCACCTTGCCGCCGTGACGGCAGCAAGGCTCACTCAGCAGATGGCTCCCCGGCACGGCGGCTCCCAGAACCCAGGAGATTGCCCAGATGCCCTCAGATTCCCCCTTCCAGACCCAGGCAGCATTGCGCGCATGCCCGCGCCAGCCTTCGCTGCGGCATGCCCGCGCCACCCGTTTTTCCCTTTGAGACCCAGGAGCCGGTATGACCAGACTGCTGATGATCGACAACTACGACAGCTTCACTTACAACATCGTCCAGTACTTCGGCGAGCTGGGTGCCGATGTCACCGTGGTGCGCAATGACGAGGCCACGCTGGACGAGGTGATCGCCCTGGTCGAGCGCGAGAAGATCGACCGCCTGGTGATCTCGCCCGGCCCCTGCTCGCCGGCCGAAGCCGGCATTTCCGTGGCCGCCATCCAGCACTTCGCGGGCCGCCTGCCCATCCTGGGCGTGTGCCTGGGCCACCAGAGCATTGGCGCGGCCTTCGGCGGCGACATCGTGCGCGCGGGCCAGCAGATGCATGGCAAGACCAGCGTCATCACCACCGACCGCAAGGGCGTGTTCGCCGACCTGCCCGAGCAGTTCACGGTCAATCGCTACCACTCGCTGGCCATCGCGCGCTCCAGCCTGCCCGAATGCCTGGAGATCACGGCCACCAGCGAGGACGGCGAGATCCAGGGCGTGCGCCACACCAGCCTGGCCATCGAGGGCGTGCAATTCCACCCCGAGAGCATCCTCACCGAGCATGGCCATGCCATGCTCAAGAATTTCCTGGAACAGAAGGCCTGAGCAGGCCGGCACCCAACCGAGACACCGCAATGACCCAGATCACCCCCCAGGAAGCGCTGCAGCGCACCATCGAGCACCGCGAAATCTTCCACGACGAGATGCTGCACCTGATGCGCCTGATCATGCGCGGCGAGCTGTCGCCCGTGATGACGGCGGCCATCGTCACCGGCCTGCGCGTGAAGAAGGAGACCATCGGCGAGATCACGGCCGCGGCCGAGGTCATGCGCGAGTTCTCCAACAAGGTCCATGTGGAGGACAAGCGCCACCTGGTGGACATCGTGGGCACGGGCGGCGACGGCGCCAACACCTTCAACATCTCCACCTGCTCCATCTTCGTGATCGCGGCGGCGGGCGGCAAGGTCAGCAAGCACGGCGGGCGCAGCGTCAGCAGCAAGAGCGGCAGCGCCGACGCCATGGAGGCGCTGGGCGTCAACATCCAGCTCAGCCCCGAGCAGATCGCGCGCAGCATCGCCGACGTGGGCATCGGCTTCATGTTCGCGCCCAACCACCACCCGGCCATGAAGAACGTGGCGCCCGTGCGCAAGGAGCTGGGCGTGCGCACCATCTTCAACATCCTGGGCCCGCTGACCAATCCGGCCAGCGCGCCCAACATCCTCATGGGCGTGTTCCACGAGGACCTGGTCGGCATCCAGGTGCGCGCGCTGCAGCGCCTGGGCGCCGAGCACGCCATCGTGGTCTATGGCCGCGACGGCCTGGACGAGATCAGCCTGGGCGCGGGCACCCTGGTGGGCGAGCTCAAGGACGGCGTGGTGCGCGAGTACGAGATCCATCCCGAGGACTTCGGCCTGCGCATGGTGGGCACGCGCGCCTTCAAGGTGGACAATCCCGAGGAATCCAAGGCCATGCTGCTGGGCGTGCTCCATGGCGAAAAGAGTGCCGCGCGCGACATCGTCTGCCTGAACGCGGGTGCTGCCCTGTATGCGGCCAACGTGGCCTCCAGCATCGAGGACGGCATGGCCCGCGCCCAGGCGGCGCTGGACAGCGGCGCGGCCCTGGCCAAGCTCAACGAACTCGTGGCCTACACGGCCCGGCTGACGGCCTGAGCCGCGCAGCCCCCATCGACCACCGAATACAAGAAACCAAGGAAAGCAACGTGTCCGACATCCTCCAGCAAATCTGCGACGTGAAAGTGCAGGAAGTGGCCGCCGCCCAGAAGCGCATGCCCTTCGCGGACATGCGCCGCGACGCCGAAAGCCGCGTGCTCACGCGCGACTTCGTGGGCGCGCTGCGCGCCAAGATCGCCGCCGGCCAGGCCGGCGTGATCGCCGAGATCAAGAAGGCCAGCCCCAGCAAGGGCGTGATCCGCGAGGACTTCATCCCCGCCGACATCGCGCAAAGCTATGCCGATGGCGACGGCAAGGGCGTCAGCGCCGCCTGCCTCTCGGTGCTGACCGACAAGCAGTTCTTCCAGGGCAGCGTGGACTATCTCAAGCAGGCGCGCGCCAGCTGCCACCTGCCCGTGCTGCGCAAGGACTTCATGGTCGATCCCTACCAGATCTACGAATCGCGGGCCATGGGCGCCGACTGCGTGCTGCTGATCGCCGCCTGCCTGGACGACGCGCAGATGGCCGAGATGGAACAGATCGCCCACAGCCTGGACATGGCCGTGCTGGTCGAGGTGCACGACGGCGCCGAGCTGGACCGCGCCCTGCGCCTCAAGACCCCGCTGGTGGGCATCAACAACCGCAACCTGCGCAGCTTCGAGGTCCGCATCCAGACCACGCTGGACCTGCAAAAGAACGTGCCGGCCGACCGCCTGCTGGTCACCGAGTCGGGCATCGGCAGCCGCGAGGACGTCAAGGCCATGCGCGATGCCGGCATCCACGGCTTCCTGGTGGGCGAGGCCTTCATGCGCGCCAAGGAGCCGGGGGAGGCGCTGGCCAAGCTGTTTGCCTAAGACGCGTCGTTGTGCGGGCCGGCCGGTGAATCCGGGGTCCGCACGATGCGCACCACCCCGAGCTTGAGCCCCAGCATGGCCAAGATGCGGTTCATGGTCTGCACGCTGCCTTCGCTGCGCTCCTGCTCGATGTCCTGCAGCGTTCTATAGGAAACGCCGCAAAGCTTGGCCATCTCGGCCGTGGTCAGCCGCATGGTCTTCTTCAGATGCCGCACGGCCTGCGGCAAAGACCATTCGGGGTGGGCCAGCACATCGTCAATGGCCTGCCTGCGCAGCTCCAGCTGCTGGGCAATGGGAATGGGGGTGAAACGCTTGTCCATGGTCTTCAGCGCAGCGCAGCGCAGCGAGCTCCTGCGCACGTGCCAGGAGGGCGGGACGCAGGTGGCCGAGAACCTCGGGCTCCAGCCCTAGCGCCAGACCGTCTGCGGCGATGCGCTCCAGCGCGGGAATCATGGCCTTGAGGCCTTTCACCAGTGGATCGCGCTGCAACGGCTCCGACTGCGTGCCCCGGCGTTTTCGAGGGAGCTGCGCGGCCAGCGCACAGACGCTATCCAGCACACGGCCCCAATCGGGCCGGCCGCCCTGTTCATCCCGCCAGCGGATGCGTCGGGCAATGCCGTCCGGGTGGAGATACATGGGCGCAAAGTCGTACAGGGGCGTGAGCGCGATGCGGCCATCGAAACCGCGCTGCACGGCGGTGTTGCGCGCGTGGTTGTCCTTGTTGCCCAGGGCCAGGTTGGCAATGTCGCGTTTGATGTATTCGAGCACTTCCTGGTGCAGTTGTAGTGTGCAGTTCGCGGTCATTTGCACGAATTTCTAGGTAAAGCATCAGGCTGACTCAAGGTTTTTCGTATGTTTTTCCGTGTAACCACTGTCTGTCTTTGGGGCGCCATTGGAAGCGGACGTACCTCCCCGCCGCAGGCAAAGGTATGCTTGCCGTGATCCAACAGGCATGGCGCTTGCGCCCATGCATTTCAGCTGTACTTTTTTGAGGGAGGCTGCTGCCTCGGCATGTGGCGGCGGTGCCCCCATCCGCCATGGCCCTTCAAGACGACGCAATCGCCCCGGCGCAAGCCGACCAACTCCAATCCTCCGATCCCGCCGACTGGCCCGTTGCGCCCGACTGGCAGCCCCTGGTCGAGGACTTCTTCGCGGGTGCCACGGGCCAGCAGCTGCTGACCTTCCTGCACCAGCGCCTGGAAGCTGGCGCGGTGATCTTTCCGCCCCAGCCGCTGCGCGCGCTGGAGCTGACACCGCCCGATGAGGTGCGCGTGGTCATCCTGGGGCAGGACCCCTACCACGGCCGGGGGCAGGCCGAAGGCCTGTCGTTCTCGGTGGCGCCGGGCGTGCGCATGCCGCCCTCGCTGCAGAACATCTTCAAGGAGATGCAGCGTGACCTGGGCGTGCCCTTCCCGCCGTTCCCCAACCCGGGCGGCAGCCTGGTCAAGTGGGCCAGGAACGGCGTGCTGCTGCTCAACACCTGTCTCACGGTGGAGGAAGGCCAGGCGGCCAGCCACTCGGGCAAGGGATGGGAGCTGCTGACCGATGCGGTGATCCGACACATCGCCCAGGGCACGCGCCCCGTGGTCTTCATGCTCTGGGGCAGCCATGCGCAGTCCAAGCGCGCCTTCATTCCGGCCGACCGGGGCCATCTGGTGCTGACCAGCAACCATCCCTCGCCGCTGTCGGCGCTGCGCCCGCCCGTGCCCTTCATCGGCAACGGGCACTTCGGCAAGGCGCGCGACTTCCGCGCCCAGCACGGCTACTGAGCGGCCCGCTCGGGGCGTGGCTCCACGATGGGGAACACGCTGTCGAAGCGGTCCAGCATGGACATGAGCGCCATCACCTTGGAGGCGTCGCCCTCGATGCGCAGCTGGCCGCTCTTGATGGCCTCGGCCATCGTGGTCTCCTGGCCTGCAATGGCGTCCAGCGTGGCGCGCGTCAGGCGCAGGCTCGCGTGGGCGGCGGGCGCAAGGCCCGGGCTCTGGGTGAGGGCGCTGTTCTCCAGGTTCAGGCTGCGCTGCTCGCCGGTGTCGGTGAAGGTCCAGTTGAGCACGATGCGCTGGCCTGCGGCCTTGCCCGCGTCCAGCCGCACGCCCAGGTAGTCGAAGAACATCTCCAGCGGCAGGCTGCGCACCAGGTCGCGCGCGGTGCTGCCGGGCCTGGGCAGCTGGGGCACGCCCTGGCGCAGCTCCGCCGCGCCCTGCAGGAAGGCGTTGCGGGCCGTGGCCGATTCCATCTGGTAGCCCAGCTGTTCATAGGCATTGGCCGCCAGGCGGCGCGCGGCCTGGTTGGCTGGGTCGGCAAAGACCAGTTGCGAGGCGATCTGCGCCACCCAGCGGTATTCGCCGCGTTCGTAGTCGGCTTGCGCACGGCGCAGCACGGCGTCGGCGCCCCCCATGTATTCCACGGTCTTGCGTGCGGCGGGCACGGGCGGCAGCGCCTCCAGCTGGGCCGGGTTGCCTTCGTAGTAGCCCAGGTAGTGCTGGTAGATGGCGCGTATGTTGTGGCGCAGGTGGCCGTAGAAGGCATGTGTGGCGCCGTCGCGGGCCAGGGATTCGGGCATCTTCAGCATCTCGGCGATCTCCGAGCCCACGTAGCCGTGGTTCATGAGGCGCACGGTCTGGTCGTGCAGGTATTTGTAGGTGTCGCGCTGGCCGGCCAGCATGCGCTGCAGCCGGGGCTGGCCCCAGACCGGCCAGTGGTGCTGGGCGATCAGGATCTGTGCCTGGCCGCCATAGGCGTGCAGGGCGTCGTTCAGGTGGCGGGACCAGCCCAGCGCGTCACGCACCTGGGCGCCGCGCAGCGGCAGCAGGTTGTGCTGGGTGTGCACGGCGATCTCGGCCATGTTCAGCACCTTGAGCTGGGGGTAGTACATGATCATCTCGGCCGGCGCCTCGGCCCCGGGCGTGAGCGTGAACTCGATGTCCACGCCGTCGATGCGCAGGGTCTCGCGCGGCTTGTCGATCACGCGCGTGGGCGCGATCAGCCCCATGGTGCCGGGCGCACCCGCCTTGCCCAGCCCTGCGTCCACCTGTCCCCTGGCATCGCGCGGCAGCAGCATGCCGAACTGGTAGAGCGCGCGCCGGCCCATGGCGTGGCCGGCGATGACGTTCTCGCCCACGGCCTCGGCCATGAAGCCAGCGGGCGCGATGACCTGCACGCGGCCCGCATCCACCTCTTCCTGGCGCACCACGCCGCGCACGCCGCCGAAATGGTCCACATGGCTGTGCGAGTAGACGACGGCCACCACCGGCTTGCGCGGTCGGTGCTGGTAGTACAGGTCCATGGCGGCCTGGGCGGTCTCGGTGTACATCAGCGGATCGACCACGATCAGGCCGGTCTCGCCCTCGATGATGCTCATGTTCGACAGGTCCAGGCCGCGCACCTGGTAGAGCCTGTCGGTCACCTGGAACAGGCCGCTGACGCGGTTGCGCTGGGCCTGGCGCCACAGCGCGGGGTGCACGGTGTCGGGCGCCTGGTCCTGCTCCAGGAAGGCATAGGACTGCATGCTCCAGATGGGACGGCCCTGGGCATTGCGCACGACCAGGGTGTCGGCCGGTGCGATCAGGCCGCGCCGGGCGTCCCCCATGGCCTGCGCATCGTCCAGCGGCTACGCGG
>NZ_JTKZ01000474.1:0-15220 GCF_000799035.1 Delftia sp. ZNC0008 | reverse complement strand
CCGCGTGCCGTGCGCGCCGCGCCCCAGGCGGTGCTGCGCGTGACGGCGGCCACGCCGCTGGGCCTGCTGCGTGCGGCCTACCACCTGGGCAACCGGCATATCCCGGTGGAGGTCACGCCCACGCACCTGCACCTGGAAAACGACCCCGTGCTGCACGACATGCTGCTGCGCCTGGGCGCGCAGGTGGCCCTGGTGGATGCGCCCTTCGAGCCCGAGGCCGGCGCCTATGGCGGCGGCCACCGCCACGGCCATGACGCCAGCTTTGCCGAAGACCAGGCGCTGGCGCAGAGCGTGTATGCGCTGCATGACCATGGGCACGCACACGGCCATTCCCACGACCATTCACACGATCATTCCCACGGGCATGAACATGGCCACGACCACAGCCATGACCATGACCACAAAGGCTGCTGCGGACACGGACACGGACACGGGCACAGCCACGACCATCCGCATGGCTGACCTGTCGATACAGGGGCTGTGCGCCCTGCTGCACCTGGCATCGCCCCAGCTGCCCGTGGGCGGCTTCAGCTATTCGCAGGGGCTGGAGGCCGCCATCGAGCACGGCCTGGTCACGGATGCCGGCACGGCGCGCACCTGGATTGCCGATGCGCTGGCCCACGGCTTTGCACGCTGCGAGGCGCCGCTGTGGCTGCTGCTGCGCCGGGCCTGGAGCGAAGGCGACGCAGGGGCAGTGCACGAATGGAACCAATGGTTCATTGCCAGCCGCGACAGCCGCGAGGCCCGTGCCGAGACCCTGCAGATGGGCTGGTCGCTGCACAGCCTGCTGCGCTCCGTGCCCTGGGGCGGCGAGGCCTTTGCGCCCCGCATCGCACAACTGGGCGCCCTTGTGGACACCCCTGGCCTGGCCTATCCCACGGCCTTTGCCTGTGCCTGCGCCGCCGTGGATGCCGACGAGGACCATGCCCTGCTGGCCTATGGCTTTGCCTGGCTGGAGAACCAGGTGGCCGCTGCCATCAAGGCCGTGCCACTGGGCCAGGTGGCGGGCCAGAGCCTGCTGCTGGCCCTGCATCCGCTGCTGGAGCAGGCCGTGGGCGAGGCACGCCGCCGCGCCAGCGATACGCCGCCCCGGCTGGACACCATGCTGCCCCAATGGAGCGTGCTGCAGGCACGGCACGAACACCAGTACTCCCGGCTCTTCCGGTCCTGATCACTCACCCCAAGTCCACCATGAACACCCGCACCAAGAAACTCCCCCCGCTGCGCGTCGGCATCGGCGGCCCGGTCGGCTCCGGCAAGACCACGCTGCTGGAGATGCTGTGCAAGGCCATGCGCGCCCACTACGACCTGGTGGTCATCACCAACGACATCTACACCAAGGAAGACCAGCGCCTGCTGACGGTGGCCGAGGCCCTGCCGCCCGAACGCATCATGGGCGTGGAGACCGGCGGCTGCCCGCACACGGCCATCCGCGAGGACGCCTCCATCAACCTCGAGGCCGTGGACCGCATGCTGCGCCAGTTCCCCGAGGCGGACATCGTCTTCATCGAAAGCGGCGGCGACAACCTGGCCGCCACCTTCAGCCCCGAGCTGTCGGACCTGACCATCTACGTGATCGACGTGGCCGGCGGCGAGAAGATTCCGCGCAAGGGCGGCCCCGGCATCACCAAGAGCGATCTGCTGGTGGTCAACAAGACCGACCTGGCGCCCTACGTGGGCGCCAACCTGTCCATCATGGAAGCCGACACGCAGCGCATGCGCGCCCACAAGCCCTATGTGATGGGCAGCGTGAAAAGCGGCAAGGGCCTGCGCGAGGTGATCGACTTCATCACCGAGCGCGGCCTGCTGCCGCCCATGCCCGCTCAGGCCTGAAGTCGGCCGCGCATAACCTTCAGCGCTGCGGCGTGCCGCTGGTGGCCTTGGCCTTGGGCAGGGTGGCCGCGCTGCTGGAGGACACCAGCGGGTGGCCGGTGGAGGTGGCGGCGCCATCGGTCTGGCGCCAGGCCGAGGGCTTGGGCGCCACCATGGGCTGGGGCGCGGCGGCAGGCGCCCGGCTGCGGTTCCAGGCCGGCAGCAGCACGCGGCGCACAAAACCCATGTCCAGCGCCAGCCACAGCAGCACCGGGCACAGCGTGGGCACCATCAGCCCGCCCATCTGGTAAGCGTAGACGATGGCCTCCAGCTGCCATGTCTGTATGCCCAGCACGTTGAGGTCAAGCCGCGCCGCAAGGCACAGCTGCATCAGCACCTGCGAGACCACGCTGAAGGTCTGCAAGGGCAGCAGCGCCACATAGCCCACCAGGATGCGCCACCACCGGCCCGGCCCCCAGGCCGCCAGCAGCATGGCCACCAGCACGGGCAGGCCGTAGCCGTAGCGAGCGGGATCGACCTCGACGATGGCCTCGGCGCGGCGCCAGCCGGTCTGCTCGTTGGAGACCTGGACCGAGGAATTGACGACCAGGTTGCGGGGCGTCTCCAGGTCCACGCGCTGCACCCAGCCGTTGGCGGCGTTCTCCAGCACCCACTTGCTCATGCCGGACACCGGCACGGCCAGCCAGCCGGCCGCCAGCGTCCAGGCCAGGGTCAGCACCACGATGCCGCCCATGGCCAGGGCCGCGAAGCGCGAGATGGGATTGCGTCCAATCATGGCCTGCTCCTCAGGCGGCCACGGCGGCGGAAGCTGCAGCGGCAGGCGGCAGCGGCGGCTGGCCGCCGTCATCCTGCGACGGCGCCTTGCGCCCGCTCCAGCGCACCCACAGCAGCCAGAACACCAGCACGTCCAGCATGATCAGCGCCTGCCAGAGGTACTCATGCGCGAAGTTGAAGGCCGTGGTGCTCCACTGGCCCAGGTAGAACAGGCTGATGACGCGCAGCACGTTGATGGCCTGCACGGCCACGAAGCCGGCCAGCAGGCCCACCAGCTTCTGGCGCCATGACGAGGGGAAGGCCATCACGGCGGCAAACAGCACGATGTAGGCCTCCAGGCCGTTGCAGCCGGCCTCGATGGAGACGCCGAAGCCCGTGGCCGTGTTCCACAGCACCTTGCCCGTGGCCGAGGCCGTGCTGTCGAACCAGGTCACCAGCGAGGCGCAGATGTGCGCAAGGAAGGCCGTCCAGGGCAGCACGATGTGCTGCTGCACCCAACTGAGCAGGTTCAGCCCGAACATCGTCAGCTGGATGGCCAGAAAGATCAGAAAGAAACGCAGCATGGCAGGTCTTGGAGTGTTGGTTGCCGGGCTTGCGACCTGGCGGTTGCGAAACAGTGTCCCTCTATAGGCTCGCATTATCTTCGGACCGCTCAAAGACGACAAAGGCCGGTGCGTGAATCACGCCACCGGCCCTTGTCGTCACGGGCGCATCACCGACGCTCGCGCCTGCGCATGGTCCCCAGTGCCATCAGCGCCAGCAGGGACGACATCAGCATCAGGCCCCACTGCGACAGCGTGGGAATGCTGGCCGTGCCGCCCGGCCCCGGCTTGAGCGGCGTGGTGGTCGTGCTCTTGTCGTTGTCGGGATTGCCGTCACCGGGCACCGAGACCGTTGCCGAGTTGACCAGCGGGCGGGCGCCCTTGTAGGGCTTGTCCAGCTTGGTCTCCAGCGTGAAGACGGCCGTGCCGCCCTGGGCCAGCTGCGGCACGCTGCAGGTCACGGTGCGCGTGCCGCTGGCATAGCTGCAGCCTGCCGAGGCCGAGACGAACTCCAGCCCGGCGGGCAGCACGTCGGTCACCGAGCCGCCCGCGGGCGACTGCGGATCGCGGCCGTAGTTGGTGACGGTCAGCGTGTAGCTGGCCGTGTCGCCATCGTCCAGCGGGCCGGCGGGGCCCTGCTTGCCGATCCCCAGGTCCACGGCATTGCCCTGGCGGCTGGTGGAGGTCCGGTCGGTGGTGGTGTTGTTGACGATCACATCGCCGCCATTGCTCAGCCATTCCGTCTCGAAGGGCTTGACCGAGGCCTCGTGGTAGATGGTGCCGCCCGAAGCCTTGTCGGGCAGGGTCTGTGCACGCATCTTGAACTTGATGGTCATGCTCTGGCCCGGCGCCAGCGAGGGGATGGTGCACTGCAGAGGCCCGCTGGTCGCGTTCAGCGCCGGCTGCACGCCGCACCAGGATGCGGAGGCGCCGGGAATGCCGGCCAGCGCCAGGCCGTTCTGGTAGCTGAAGGTGGCCGTGGAGCCCGATGCGGGGAACTTGTCGGTCACGACCACCTGGGTGGCGTAGGAGGGGCCGGAGTTGGTCACCGTGATGGTGTATTCGGTGTCCTCACCCAGCACCAGGCCGTCCGCCGTGTGGCGCATGCTGATGTTCACATCCAGCTCGGCACGCTTGAGCCGGGCCTTGGCCTCGGCCTGGTTGTTGGCCTTGGTCAGTTCCTCGGTGGCGGTGTCCACGGCGACCGTGTTGAGGATCTCCGTGTCGGCCGCCAGATCGCCGCGCGAGCGCATCTTGTAGGTCACGGTGTACTGCGCGCCTGTGGGCAGCGGATTGGCCCAGGCGCACTCCAGCGTTCCGCCCTGCACGCCATCGGTGGCAGCCGGAGTGCAGGTGCCGCCGCCGGAGACCGTGGGCGTGCCGATGAAGATGGCGTCTGCAGGCAGCACGTCCTTGAGCGTGACATTGGCGGCCGACGAGGGGCCGTAGTTGGGCACCGTGACCGTATAGGTCAGCGGCTCTCCCGCAGCCGCCACCTTGGGCGAGACCTGCTTTTGCGCTGCGATTTCCGCGATGGCCTGCACGGTGATGCTGGCCGTCGAGGAATCGTTGCCGGGATCGGCGTCATGGATGTCCAGAGACTGGGCCGAGGCCGCGTTGGCATAGGTGCCGGTGGTGGCGCGCTTGGGGCGGATCTTGACCTCGATCACCACCTCGGCCTCCGGGGCCATGGAGGTGATGTCGCAGGTCAGATCGCGCGTCTCGCTGTTGACGCCGCCCGAAGGAGTGCCGCAGCTGGCGTTGGCGCCGGAGACGATGCGGCTGGAGACAAAGCCGCCGCCCGGGTAGGTGTACGGCACGGGATTGCCGGCCTCGTCCACCGGGTTGCCGCCCACGATGCGCACGCCGTCGGTCTGCTTGACCAGGGACTGCAGCGCGTCGCGCACGCGGACATTCGTCACCGTCGTGCTGGCCGAGTGGTTCTTCACCACCAGCTGGTAGGTGACCTCCGCACCGCTCTTGATGGCAGCCGGCGGCACGGGGCTGACCACGCTCTTGACGATGCCCACATCCACCTTGTCGGCAGACACGGTGACGGTCGCGGAGGTGGTGGCCGATGCATTGTCCCGGCCGATCACGCCAGCGGAGGCGTTGTTGGTGAAGTCCAGATGGCCCGAAGCCAGCGTGACCTTGGCCCTGACCTTGATCTGGCGGCTGGCGCCCACGGCCAGGCCCGCGGTCGAGGTGCAGCTCGGGGTGGTGCAGGTCCATTCCCCCGCGCCGGTGCCCGCACCGGACATGCTGACGATGGCCATGCGGCCGTCTGCGGGATTGTCGGTCACGGTGATCTGCTGATTCGGCAGCACGGGCATGGGGCCGGTGTTGGTCACCGTGATCGTGTACTCGAACTCCTGGCCTGCCAGCACCGGGCGGCCAGGGCCGGCCTTGGCCAGCCTCAGCCGCGCATCGTTGCTGAAGTCCACGGCCGCGCTGGCCGTGTTGTTGGTCGTATTGGGCTCGTTGAGGCCGGGTGCCACACCGATCACGCCCTGGTTCACCAGCTGCGTGCCGGGTGCACCGCCCGCAGCCACGACGGCCTTGAAGCGGATGGCCTGCATGTTGGCGTAGCCGGCCACCGGGTACTCGCCCGCATGGGTGCAGGTGACGGTGCCGCTGTTGTGGCCGCAGAGCCAGGGCGCCGTGCTGCCGTCGAAGCCCGTGAAGGTCACGCCGGCCGGCAGGGTGTCGGTGACGGTGAGATCGCGCGGCACGAGGGAGCCGCCTTCGCGGCGCGGCTGCAGCGTATAGGTGACCTCGGTCGCCTGCAGCGCATCCAGCACCGTGGGCGCCACCTGCTTGCGCAGCGAGACATCCACGAACTCGCTGCCGCTGGAGACCACGGCGGCGCTGGCGGTGTTGTTGCCGGACTGGCCGTCGGGCATCTCCGTGCTGGCGTCCTTGTAGCCCTTGACGCTGGCAGCGCCGGCAATGGTGCCGCTCATGTTGGCGATGGCCGGCACGGTGATGGCTGGCAGCACGGCGCCTGGCAGCACCGGGCCGCCGCGCGTGCAGTTGAGCTCGCCCGAGGCCGGCGTGCAGCTCCAGCCGCTGCCTGAGGGCACGCCCGTGACCACGGCGCCGTTGGGCACGGGGAAACGCACCACGGTACGGCCACCGGCGGGGACCTCGGACGGGCCCTTGTTCTGCACGTCGATGACGTACTGGAAGGCGCCGCCGTTGGCGACGCTGGCGGGAGCCGCCATCGCGATGGCCAGATCGGCGGCCTCGGTGGTGGTGAAGTTGCGGTCCAGCTGCGTGTTGTTCTGGTCGTTGTCGTAGTCGGGCGAGGCCATGCGCGCGCTGGCCACGGCGCGCCAGTTGGTGCCGACGGTCGGCAGGATGACCTCGAAGCCCACGGACTTGAAGCCATCGGCGGGCGCCAGGTTGCCGATGTTGCAGACCAGCGTGTTGTTGCCTGCGGTGAGCACCGTGCCGGCAGCCGGTGCCGTGCAGGTGATGCCGCCCGGGCTGCTGCTGTAGCCCTGGAACACGGCGCCCACGGGCAGCACCTCGGTCAGGGTGACGCCTACGGCGTCGGGACCGATGTTGTTGTGCCTGACCTTGGCCACATAGGTGAAGGTGCCGCCGGCAGGCCCTGCCGATGCGTCCTGTCCGTCATAGAGACCATCCTGGTTGACCAGGATGTCGGTGTCGGCCGGCGCCGCCACGGCAGCCGCTGTTGCCAGCAAGCCGCCGGACAGCAGCGCACGCGCCAGCCAGCCCTTTCTCGTGAAAGCCATACAAACCTCTCTTTTGCTTCGTTGACAGCGCCGAATGCCGCAGGCACGGACGCACGGGGTGCCCGGCTGGAACAGCTCTGTCAAAAAGCCGACAACCGGACGCACCAAAGGGAGGCATGATGGTTCTTTATTACTAAAAGTAAATATGATATGGAATTTTTGACAAAAGTGAGTATTTAGAAGAATTTGTGAGTTTTTCGTGAGTCCACCGACGACTACCGGTTTTCCTCACGGATTGCAGACGTGAAAAAGCCGGTGGCAGCTTGGCTGGCACCGGCTTGGAAGGCTTGTCTGCCGTGCGCTGGCACGACAGTGAGCAGGCACTGAGGCCTATGGAATGCGCCTGGGCGATCCTTGTGAGGAACTCACGCGAGAAGAGCGTTCACGCGCTTGACGTAGGCGGCCGGGTCCTCGGGCATGCCGCCTTCGGCCAGCACGGCCTGGTCGAAAAGGATGTTGGCCAGGTCATGGAAATGCACCGATCCGTCCAGCTTCTTGACCAGCGGATGCTCGGGGTTGACCTCCAGCACGGGGCGGGCGTCCGGCGCCTGCTGGCCGGCCTGCTTGAGCAGGCGCGCCAGCTGCAGGCTCATGCCGCCGTCCTGCACCACCAGGCAGGCCGGCGAGTCGACCAGGCGCGTGGTCACGCGCACGTCCTCGGCCTTGTCCTTGAGCGCCTCCTTGAGCTTGGCCAGCAGGGGCTTGAAGGCTTCGGCCGCTTCCTCGGCGGCCTTCTTTTCCTCTTCGTCCTGCAGCTTGCCCAGGTCCACGGCGCCCTTGGCCACGGACTGCAGCGGCGTGCCGTCGAAGTCGGTCAGGTAGCCCATGGCCCATTCGTCCACGCGGTCGGCCATCAGCAGCACTTCGATGCCCTTCTTGCGGAAGACTTCGAGCTGCGGGCTGTTGCGCGCTGCCGTCAGGGAGTCGGCCGTGATGTAGTAGATCGCGTCCTGGCCTTCCTTCATGCGGGCCTTGTAGTCGGCCAGCGAGACCATGGCGTCTTCCTGGCTGGTGGAGGCAAAGCGCAGCAGCTTGGCGATGCGTTCCTTGTTGGCGAAGTCCTCGCCCAGGCCTTCCTTGAGCACGGCGCCGAACTCGGCGTAGAACTGGCTGTACTTGCCTTCCTTGGCCTTGTCCTCTTCGCTGACCACGTCGGTGACGCCGTCCGTGCCTTCGCCGGCCTCGTGGCGATCGTGCTTGGCCAGGTCTTCCAGCATGGACAGCACGCGCTTGGTGGAGCCGTCGCGGATCAGGCGCACGTCGCGGCTTTCCTGCAGCAGCTCGCGGCTGACGTTCAGCGGCAGGTCGGCCGAGTCGATCACGCCCTTGACGAAGCGCAGGTAGCCGGGCATCAGCGCCTCGGCGTCATCCATGATGAAGACGCGCTTGACGTAGAGCTTGACGCCGGCCTTCTTGTCGCGGTTGTAGAGATCGAACGGTGCCTTGGCCGGAATGAACAGCAGCTGCGTGTACTCGGTGTTGCCCTCCACGCGGTTGTGGCTCCAGGTCAGCGGGTTCTCGAAGTCGTGGCTGATGGCCTTGTAGAAGTCCTGGTACTGCTCGGCCGTGATGTCCTTCTTGGGACGCGTCCACAGCGCGCTGGCCTTGTTGATGGTCTCCCACTCGCCGGTCTTGACCATGGCGCCGGGCTGGTCGTTCTCGCCGTCCTTCCATTCCTCCTTTTCCATGAGGATGGGCAGGCTGATGTGGTCGGAGTACTTGCCGATGACCTGCTTGATCTTCCAGGCATTGAGGAACTCCTCGGCCTCGGGGCGCAGGTGCAGCGTGATGCTGGTGCCGCGCTGGGGGCGCTCGATCTGCTCGACCTCGAACTCGCCCGTGCCGCCGCTGGTCCAGCGCACGCCTTCGGCGGCCGGCAGGCCCGCGCGGCGTGTTTCCACGGTGATCTTGTCGGCCACGATGTAGCCCGAGTAAAAGCCCACGCCGAACTGGCCGATCAGTTGCGAGTCCGACTTCTGGTCGCCCGACAGCTTTTCCATGAAGGCCTTGGTGCCGCTCTTGGCGATGGTGCCCAGGTTGTCGATGGCTTCCTGCTCGCTCATGCCGATGCCGGTGTCGGCAATGGTCAGCGTCTTGGCGGCGGCGTCGAAGGACACGCGCACTTCCAGGTTGGGCTGGTCTTCATACAGCGCGGCGTTGTTCAGCGCCTCGAAGCGCAGCTTGTCGCAGGCGTCCGATGCGTTGGAGACCAGCTCGCGCAAGAAGATCTCGGGGTTGGAATACAGCGAATGCGTGACCAGGTGCAGCAGCTGTGCAACTTCGGCCTGAAAAGAATGGGTTTGCTTGCTCATGCAGACAGTGTCCTATGTCCTATGGGTTCACAACAGGGAAAAAATCAGCCCTCATCTCGGGTCGGCGGATGCAATTTCAAGAGCCCGCCGCCCCTGTGGCGACGCAGGCTGTGGACGATTGTTCACTTTCTTGCCCTCTCGGCAGGCCAGGCGCAGCGCTATAACTGCGCCACTTTCCTCCATTCGGCGGGCAGTGCGCGCAGGGCCCGGGCGCAGCGGCGGGCCTGTTTCAGGAGATTTCCCATGCACAGCTCTGTTCAAAAATGGTCCGCAGAATTCCTCGGAACCCTGTGGCTGACCCTGGGCGGCTGCGGTGCGGCCGTGCTGGCCGCCGCCTTCCCGCAGGTGGGCATCGGCCTGGTCGGCGTCTCGCTGGCCTTCGGCCTGACGGTGGTCACCGGCGCCTATGCCTTCGGTCCCATCTCGGGCGGGCACTTCAACCCTGCCGTCTCCGTGGGCCTGGCCATGGGCGGGCGCTTTGCCTGGAGCGAGCTGCCGGGCTACGTCGTGTCCCAGGTGCTGGGCGCCATCACGGGCGCAGGCATTCTCTACGTGATCGCCACGGGCAAGGCCGGTGCCGACATCGGCGGCTTTGCCACCAACGGCTTCGGCACGCATTCGCCGGGCGGCTACGGCATGACGGCTGCCCTGGTCACCGAGGTGGTGATGACGGCCTTCTTCATCCTGGTCATCCTGGGCGCCACGGCCAAGCGCGCGGCAGCCGGCTTTGGCGGGCTGGCCATCGGCCTGTGCCTGACGCTGATCCACCTGATCTCGATTCCCGTGACCAACACCTCGGTCAATCCCGCGCGCAGCACGGGCCCGGCCCTGTTCGGTCCCGAGATCGCCGTCTCGCAACTGTGGCTGTTCTGGGTGGCCCCCATCGTGGGCGCGCTGATCGGCGCCGTGATCTACAAGGCCCTGCTGTCCAATCCGGCCGACGAGTAAGGCCAGGCACGGGCGCAGCAGGCGCCCCGCAGCAAACCACGGCGGCTGGCGACAGCCGCTTTTTTTCGTCCGGCAGCAGCCGCGTTTTCATTGGACCTTTGGTGAAACACGGTTTTCGTTTGTTGCATGGCGGCAACGCGAAGGACTTTTACCCAGGGCAAACAGGCCAACTTTACGAAGCAGAAACCGAACACTAGTGATTCGCAATAACAATCCGCGGGCTTTCATCGGAGTGAACATGAGCAAAATCCAACAAATCCTCCCCCCCGCGAACCTCACCCAGCTGGCCCTTGCCGCTGCCCTGTGCCTTGCTGGCACCCCGGCCTTTGCGCAGGCCAGCACCACGCTGGGCACCGTGAACGTGACGTCTTCGACCGAAGCGCCCGTGAAGACCGACAACGCCTCCTCGGCCAAGTTCACGGCCCCGCTGGTGGACACGCCCAAGACGGTGCAGGTCATCAACGAGGAAATCATCAAGCAGACCGGCGCGACCAGCCTGCAGGAAGCCCTGCGGTCCACGCCCGGCATCACCTTCGGCAACGGCGAAGGCGGCAACCCCTCGGGTGACCAGCCCTTCATCCGCGGCATGGATGCCCAGGCCAGCACCTTCGTGGACGGCATGCGCGACATTGCGGCCGGTACGCGCGAAGTGTTCAACCTGGAATCGGTGGAGGTCATCAAGGGTGCCGATTCGGCCTATGCAGGACGTGGCGGCGCTGGCGGCTCCATCAACCTGGTGACCAAGAAGGCCAGGAACGAGAACTTCATCAGCGGCGACGTGGGCCTGGGCACGGACAGCTACCGGCGCGCCACCATCGACGCCAACCGCGTGCTGGGCGAAGGCGTGGGCCTGCGCCTGAACGCCATGGTGCACGACGCCGACGTTCCCGGCCGCAGCGGCCCCGAGAACAAGCGCTGGGGCATCGCCCCCACGGTGACCTTCGGCATGGGCACGCCCACCGAGGTCTCGCTGTCCTGGCAGCACCTGCAGACCGACAACATTCCCGATGGCGGCGTGCCCTACCTGTACACCAGCACGGCTGCGGCCGGCCTGCGCGGCGGCAGCGTGGTGCGTCCCACCTACGGCAACAACCGCGACAACTGGTACGGCCTGACCAGCCGCGACTACGAAAAGGAAAAGAGCGACCTTTTCACGGCCACCGTGGAGCACAAGTTCACCGACACCCAGAAGTTCCGCAACAGCCTGCGCTACAGCAAGACCGAACAGGACTACCTGTGGACCCAGCCCGACGACAGCAAGGGCAATGTCGTCAACGGCTATGTGTTCCGCCGTGGCAATGCACGCGTGGCCGACATCAAGACACTGCAGAACCTCTCGGAATTCACGGGCAAGGCCCAGACCGGCAGCGTGGGCCACAGCTACTCGTTCGGCCTGGAACTGTCCAAGGAAAAGGCAGAATCCCGCACGGCTGCCGTACAGACCACCAACACCACCTGCACGGCTGCCAGCCTGTGGTGCGCCTCGCTGAACAACCCCGACAGCAGCCCGCTGTGGAACCTGCCCGTGACCCTGGGAGACCCCAGCCACAACAAGATCGACACCGTGGCGCTGTACGGCTTCGACACGCTCAAGTTCAACGACCGGTGGCTGCTCAACGCCGGCCTGCGCATGGACCACTACAAGCTCAGCGCCTCCGGCCCCGCCGGCCGCAACACGCCGGCCTATGACCTGAGCCGTTCGGACACGCTTTTCAACTACCAGCTGGGCCTGGTCTACAAGCCGGCCACCAACGGCAGCATCTACGCCAGCCTCGGCACCTCCTCGCGCCCCGGCGGCTCCATGCTGGGCAACGGCAACGAGGACCTGGGCATCTCCACCGACCAGCTGGCCAACCTGGCGCCCGAGAAGACCCGCTCGCTCGAGCTGGGCACCAAGTGGGACCTGATGGAAAAGCGCCTGGCGCTCACCGCCGCGCTGTTCCGCAACGACGTGACCAATGCGCGCATCACCGAAAACGGCGTCACCTACATGGGCGGCAACAAGGTGGTCAACGGCGTGGAGCTGGGCTTCACGGGCAGCGTGCTGCCGGGCCTGAGCGTCTTCGGCGGCTACACCTACATGGACAGCGAGCAGAAGAACGCAGGCGCGGGCAGCGTGGCCAATGGCCAGCCCTTCCCCAACACGCCCAAGCACAGCTTCAGCCTGTGGACCAGCTACAAGCCCATGGCCAAGCTGACCGTGGGCCTGGGCATCTACGCCCAGAGCAGCGTGAACCAGAGCTACATCCTGTCCACGGTGGATGGCGGCATCGTCACCAAGGGCGCCAGCGGCTATGCGCGCTACGACGCCATGGTGGCCTACCAGATCGACCGCAACCTGACCGTGCAGCTGAACCTGTACAACCTGGGCGACAAGGTCTACTACAGCGGCGTGCGTTCGCCCCACTACGCGACCATGGCGGCAGGCCGCTCGGCCGTGGCCTCGCTCAAGTGGACGTACTGATCTGCTGATCGCCCCGGGCGAACGCGCAGCGGCTTGACGCTGCGCAGATCACCGCAAAGCCCCGCAGGCCATCGCCGCCTGCGGGGCTTTTTTGCAGGACACTCATTGATTCCGCCCCTGAGGACCGCCTGCCATGATGCTCCGCATACCCGCCCTGCTCAGCCCCGACGAAGTGCGCCAGTGCCGCCAGGCGCTGGAGCAGGCCCCGTGGCAGGACGGCCGCGCCACGGCCGGCCCCCTGGCGGCCCAGGTCAAGGCCAACCTGCAGCTGCCGCTGGACAGCCAGGCCGGCCAGGCGATAGGCAACCTCATCCTCGACAGGCTGGGGGCCAGCGCGCTGTTCATGTCGGCCACGCTGCCGCTGAAGGTGCTGCCGCCGCGCTTCAACCGCTACGAAGGCGGCGGCACCTACGGCAACCACATAGACAACGCCATCTTCACCATCCCCGGCACGGCCATCAAGGTGCGCAGCGATGTCTCCACCACCGTATTCCTCAGCGAGCCCGACGAATACGAAGGCGGCGAACTGGTCGTGGAAGACACCTTCGGCCACCAGAGCGTGAAGCTGGCCGCAGGCGACGCCATCGTCTACCCCGGCACCAGCCTGCACCGCGTCAACCCCGTCACGCGCGGCACGCGCTACGCCAGCTTCTTCTGGACCCACAGCCTCGTGGCCTCGGACGAGAAGCGCCGCATCCTGTTCGACCTGGACCAGCAGATCCAGCAACTGACGCTGCGCCACCCGGGCGACCCCGCGCTTTCCGCGCTGTCCGGCACGTACCACAACCTGTTGCGGATGTGGTCGCAGGCCTGACGACAGAGCGTCCTCAGAACCGGTACTTGAGGTTGAGCGTCACATTGCGCGTGGCCGCGTAGTAGCCCGTGTAGAACGTGGTGTCCAGGCCTTGCAGGTAGCGCTTGTCGAAGAGGTTGTTGAGGTTCAGCGTGGCCGACCACTGCCTGTCGAACTCGTAGCGCGCCATCAGATTCACCACGGCATAGGCCTTTTGCTCGGCCGTGACGGCCTTGCCCAGTTGCCAGGGCGTGGCCGTGAAATGGATGCGGTCCTGCCAGTTCACGCCACCGCCCAGGGTCAGGCCGCGCAATACGCCGCCAAAGCGGTAGCTGGTCCACAGCTTCGCCATCTGGCGCGGGAACACCGTGCGTATGCGCTGGCCTGCGGCATCCTCGGTGCTGTTGTAGTTGTAGCTGGCACCGACCTGCCAGCCCCGCGCAATCTCGCCATTGATCTCGAAGTCCACGCCCTGGGTCCTGGCGCCCTTGACGGCACGGTAGGCGGCCACGGCCGGCAAGGTGCCCGGCACGGTCTGGCCCGCATCGACCTCGGCCAGGTTGTCCTGGCGCACCCAGTACAGCGCGGCCGAGCTGGCCAGCCGCCCACCCAGGAATTCGCTCTTGATGCCCAGCTCGTAGTTGTCGCCTTCGCGGGGATCGAGCACGGCGCCGTTGCGGTCGCGCTGGCTTTGCGGCTTGAAGATGCTGGTGTAGCTGGCGTAGAGGGAGTGGTTGTCGTTCAGGTCATAGACGATGCCGCCGTAGGGTGTGAAGGCCGCGTTCTCCCGCATGCCGACCACGCTGCTGCGCGGCGCCAGCGCGGCCGAGGTGTAGAGCGTGGACAGCGCGTAGCGGTAATTGCTCAGGCGGGCACCCACGATCACCGACAGGTCGTCGCGCGGCTTCAGACGCAGCACGCCATAGGCGCCGTACTGCTTTTGCCAGGTGTCGTAGTCCATGAGCTTGTCTGCGGCAATCACGGGCAGCCCGGTCTGGTTGCCCCAGTGGTAGATATTGATTGCGCGGCCTTCTATGTCGTCATCGGCCGGTTCGTGCTGGTTGTCGTACTCGGCCCAGTTGAAGCCCAGCACCATCTCATGGCGCCGGCCCCATAGCTGCAGCGGTCCCAGCACGGAGGCATCCACGCCGGTCTGGCGCTGCCAGGCGCGGCTGTAGCCGCCGTAGAGCATCACGCCTTCGCCGGTGTCCCGTTCGGGGAAGCCCCAGCTCGCATCGGCCGACGAGCCGCTGCGCTTGCCGCGCAAATGGTTGGCCGAGAGCTTGAGCAGCCAGCCTTGCGGCAGCGGCTTTTCCAGCGTGGCGAACAGGTTGTAGGCCTCGATGCGGTTGGTGTTCCAGCGGGCGCCGGCATTGGTGTGCGGCCCGAAATCAGTGGGCGATCCGTCGCTGTGGAACAGCGGCAGGCCGCTGCCCGAGCTGCCGCGCGGATTGCTGCGCTGGTAGTGCAGGCCCGCCGTCAGCAGGGAGCCATCGGGCAGATCGACCTCGGCCACGCCGTAGAGCGTGCGCTTTTTTTCCTTGTAGAAGTCCACATGCGTGCCGCCCTGCTCCGCAGCGGCCACGAAGCGGCCGCGCACGCGGCCTTCCTGCGCCAGCGGGCCGGAGACATCGATCTCGGCACGGCGCCGGCCCCAGGAGCCCAGGCCCGTCCCCACATGGCCCTGAAAGTCGCGCGAGGGCTTCTTGCGCACCAGATTGATGGTGCCGGAAGGATCGCCCGCGCCCACCAGCAGACCTGCGGCACCGCGCAGCACCTCCACGCGGTCATAG
>NZ_JTKZ01000322.1:0-4865 GCF_000799035.1 Delftia sp. ZNC0008 | reverse complement strand
TCAAGATCGAGGCCGTCGCAAAGGCCTACAAGCTGGGTGCCAGGATCGATGCGCCCAGCATTCTTGCGGCCCAGCCCCCCGTACACAACGCCCGCGCCGACAGCTGGCAATTCGACTTCGTGGCGCAGCAGCCCGGGCTCACCAAGCTCAGCATCGTGGCGGTGCAGGGAAGCGGGCTCAGCGTCATGCCCGCAGCCATCACCGTGCAGGTGGAGAAGAGCATTTCGCTGCCTGCAGAGAGCACGACGGAGGGGATGCTGGCAAGGCTGTTCCTGGCGGAAAGCGTCTCGCCGGGCGACACCTCACTGGCTTGGAATCTCGACAACGTGAAAACCGGAATGCAATGGATGCGCCGAGTCATCGAGAACCGCTTGAAAAGCGGAAAGCCTGAAGACTTCATGGCCCGCGGTGCCACCAGCGTCGAGGACATCGTCATGGCAGATGACCGGGGATCGGTCCAATTCCATGGCTTCAACGTCTATCCGAAGCTGGGTCCCGACATTGCCAAGAACCTCCGCGACTATGTGGACAACGCCAACAACGGCCTGCATCCCAAACGCAAGGCCTATCTGGACTTTGTGCAGGCGGCCCTGGACGTTGCCACCGGCGCGGTGCCGCCAGACCCAACCCCCACAGGCCTGTTCGCCTGGAGAACTGCGAAATCCAGCTCTCCCGGAGCCGACTTCATTCAGCACGCCGCGCTGGCTAGAAACATGTTCTACACACATGCCCGGCTGCGCAAACGCGACTGATCCCCAAACACATCGAAAACCAAGGAGGGCACTCCATGTCACCAACCCATACCGGATCAAGCGCTTTGAAACCGCATCGCCATTTCCCAATGGCCAGCCTTGCCACTGCCATTGCAGTGAGCGCCTACTTGATAGGCGCCCAAGCCTCCGAATCATCGCCGCCACCAGCATCGCCGGCTGAAATCAGCAGCCAGCAAACCCAGCCGACGGCTGCCGACTACTCTCGGCCTGCGCAGGAAAGAGTCGCGTCCATGACTGCGCTGCGGCAATACCTGAAGTTCAAGGATGAAGTCTGGGAAACCCAAAGAGCCCGCCAGAGCAATACCTTTTGCTTCGTGCAGCAGCGTCCCGACCATCCGTCCGATCCCGAGCCGAACGTGTGGATGGTCTGGCTCAATGGCGGCGAGATCGTCAATATGGGCTGGCATCTCTATTCGCCCAAAACGCTGACGAAAGAAGACGCCAAAGCGGATGGTGAAAGCCTGGCAAGAATGAAATCCATCAAGCTCGCGACCGACGTGCGGGAAACGGCCCAGGAAATCTACGGCAGCAGCTTCCTCGTCGAACGCGCATGGGTGGACATGCTGCTGGCGCAGTGCAAGGCCAAGGGCCGCACCATCAAAGTGACTCCTGCCCGATAGCCGCATGCCGCATATCGGACGCAACCGCTTTCCCGGCCCATGCCGTGTCAGGCAAGGCCGTAGCCTGCTCGCAAGGTGTCTGCTGGCCACCCTGGCGGGATCGGCCCTGCCTTTGCTGGCAGCGCCTGAAAGCGGGCGGGCTTCCGATTTCTCGCGTCCGGCGCAATCCCTGATTCCTTCTCCAGCCGCCCTGCGTATCCATTTGAAGAGCCGCCAGGCATCGACTCGCCCCGGAAAGCCTTCAGCCCTCCAGCGCTTTTGCTTCGTGCAACAGCACAACCGCAGCGCAGTCCCTGCGCGCTCGTCGGTCTGGATGGTCTGGCTGGAAGGTGGCCAGATCGCCAATCTGGGACAGCGCCGCTTCACCGCCAAACCATCGCCGGATGAAGCGCAATGGGATGGCAATGCCTTGTCCGAAGCCAAGGCCATCCACCTCGCCACCGACGTCCGTGAAACGGCGCAGGAAATCACCGGCAGCAGCTTCCTCGTCGAACGCAGCTGGGTGGACCTACTGCTGGCGCAGTGCCAGGCCAAGGGCCGCAAGGTCGAAGTCCGCCCCCGCCGCTAGCCGGCAATTCCGACCGCCCATTGATCCCTTCTTTTTAAGCACCCAAGACCCATGACAGAAATCAGCCGCCAATCCCTCTTCGGCAAGCTCAACCCGCTGCTGTTCAAGTCGCTGGAAGGCGCCACCGTGTTCTGCAAGCTGCGCGGCAATCCCTATGTGGAACTGGTGCACTGGCTGCACCAGCTGCTGCAGGAAAACGATTGCGACCTGATCCGCATCCTGCGCCACTTCGACATCGCCTCCGACCGCCTGGCCGCCGATGTGCTGCGCCGCCTGGACCAGCTGCAGCGGGGCGCTACCTCGATCAGCGACTTCTCCGAGCACATAGAGACCGCCATCGAGCGCGGCTGGGTCTATGCCACGCTGATGTTCAACGACAGCCAGATCCGCAGCGCCTATCTGCTGTCGGGCATGGTGCGCACGCGCTCGCTGGCCAATGAGCTGCGCTCCATCTCGCGCGAATTCGACAAGATCTCCGAGCCCGCGCTCAGCGATGCCTTCGCCCGCCTGCTGCCCGACTCGCCCGAGGCACGCATGCGCGCGGCCGATGGCAGCGGGCTGGAAGGCACGCCAGGCGAAGCGAGCCAGGCCACGGGCGCCGCACCCGGCCAGGGCGGTGCGCTGCAGCAGTACACGGTGGACCTGACGGCCCGCGCCAAGGCGGGCGAACTGGACCCCGTCACGGGCCGCGATGACGAAGTGCGCCAGATGGTGGACATCCTGCTGCGCCGCCGCCAGAACAACCCCATCCTGGTGGGCGAGGCCGGCGTGGGCAAGACCGCCGTGGTCGAAGGCCTGGCCCTGCGCATCGCCCAGGGCGATGTGCCGCCGCCGCTGCAGGGCGTGGAGCTGCGCGTGCTGGACGTGGGCCTGCTGCAGGCTGGCGCCAGCATGAAGGGCGAGTTCGAGAACCGCCTGCGCGGCCTGCTGGACGCCGTGCAGTCCAGCACCACGCCCATCGTGCTCTTCATCGACGAAGTCCACACCCTGGTGGGCGCGGGCGGCCAGGCCGGCACCGGCGATGCCGCCAACCTGCTCAAGCCCGCCCTGGCGCGCGGCACGCTGCGCACCATCGGCGCCACCACCTGGGCCGAGTACAAGAAATACATCGAAAAAGACCCGGCCCTGACCCGCCGCTTCCAGCTGGTGCAGGTGCACGAGCCCGACGAGCCCCGCGCCGTGGACATGCTGCGCGGCGTGGCCGCCAAGCTGGAAAACCACCACCAGGTGCGCATTGCGGCCGACGCCGTGGCCGCGGCCGTCAACCTGTCGCACCGCTACATTCCCTCGCGCCAGCTGCCCGACAAGGCCGTCAGCCTGCTGGACACGGCCTGCTCGCGCGTGGCCATGGCCCTGCATGCCACGCCCGCCCAGCTGGAAGCCGTGCAGCGCCGCATCGAGGCCCTGGGCGTAGAGCAGGAAGTGCTGCTGCGCGAGGCCGCCCTCGGCCTGCCCACGGCCGAGCGCCTGCAGGCGCTGGAAACCGACCTGGCCGGCCTGCGCGAGCGCCAGGCCACGCTGGCCGAGCGCTTTGGCCAGGAAAGCGCGCTGGCCCGCCGCATCCTGGAAACCGAGGCCGCCCTCATGGGTCTGAAGCCGCCCGTCTTCTCCACCGGCGCCGCCGCAGACCCGTCCGCTGCGGCGCCGGAAACGGCCGCCGAAGCCACCGCAACCGAACCTGCCGAGCCACCCAGCGTGGCCTCGCTGGAAGCGCTGCGCCGCCAGCTCGCCGAGCTGCAGGGCGATTCCCCGCTGCTGCAGCCCGTGGTCGATGCCGGCGTGGTCGCCGCCGTCGTGGCCGAGTGGACCGGCATTCCCGTGGGCCGCATGGTGCGTGACGAGGTGCAGTCCGTGCTCTCGCTGGCAGACACGCTGGCGAAGCGCGTCATCGGCCAGCGCCACGGCCTGGAGGCCATCACGCGCCGCATCCAGACCTCCCGCGCGCGGCTGGACGATCCGGGCAAGCCCATCGGCGTCTTCCTGCTCGCCGGCCCCTCGGGCGTGGGCAAGACGGAAACCGCCCTCTCCCTGGCCGAAGCCCTGTATGGCGGCGAGCAAAACCTCATCACCATCAACATGAGCGAGTTCCAGGAGGCGCACACCGTCTCCACCCTCAAGGGCGCGCCGCCCGGCTACGTGGGCTACGGCGAAGGCGGCGTGCTCACCGAGGCCGTGCGCCGCCGCCCCTACAGCGTGGTCCTGCTCGATGAAATCGAAAAGGCCCACTCCGACGTGCACGAGATGTTCTTCCAGGTCTTCGACAAAGGCTGGATGGAAGACGGCGAGGGCCGCTACATCGACTTCAAGAACACCGTCATCATCCTGACCTCCAACGTGGGCTCGGACCTGATCGCCAACATGTGCCGCGACCCGGACCTGGCGCCCACACCGGAAGGCCTGGCCCAGGCCGTGCGCCAGCCGCTGCTGCAGACCTTCCCCGCCGCGCTGCTGGGCCGCCTGACCGTCGTGCCCTACTACCCCATCTCCGACGCCATGCTGGAGCAGATCATCCGGCTGCAGATGCTGCGCATCCAGCGGCGCATCGAGGAACGCCACGGCGCGCAGTTCAGCTTCGATGAAGCAGCCGTGGACCTGGTGCGCCGCCGCTGCAGCGAGGTCGAATCGGGCGCGCGCATGGTGGACGGCATCCTCACCCAGAACCTGCTGCCGCGCATGGCTGCCCACTTCCTGCAGGCCACCGTGCAAGGCCAGGAACTGCAAAGCCTGCATGCCGGCGCCAGCGGCGACGACTTCACGCTGGACGTGCGCACCCGCGCTGCGGAGCCGGCATGAGAAGGCACCGCCTGCCACGCGCCGCCACGGCAGTGATCGCAGCAGCTCTGCTGGCCGCCCCGGCTGCGCAGGCGCTGGACCTGGGCGCCATCGGCCAGGCCGCCGACACCG
>NZ_JTKZ01000446.1:0-1979 GCF_000799035.1 Delftia sp. ZNC0008 | reverse complement strand
CCGCGTCGAACTCGGCTTCGACCAACTGGCGCAGCGCGGCGGCGGTGTCGGGGTCGTCGGTCAGGGCGCTGGTGATGGTCATGTCGCAGCTGTCATGCACCGAGACGCCGTCGCGCATCAGCAGGCCCGCGTAGATCAGCATGCGGGTGGAGGCGCCTTCGTCCAGGCCCCGGTGGCGCAGTTCGCGCGTGCTGCGCGCCAGGCTGACCAGGCTGCGAGCGGTGGCCGGGGCAATGCCGGTCTCGTGGGCCACGATGTCCGCCTCGATCTCGGGCGCCGGGTAGTCGAAGTCCAGGGCCGCGAAGCGCTGGCGGGTCGATGGCTTCATGTCCTTGGCGCTGCTCTGGTAGCCGGGGTTGTAGGAGACCACCAGCTGGAAGTCGGGATGGGCATGCACCACCTCGCCCTTCTTGTCCAGCGGCAGGGCACGGCGCGCATCGGTCAGCGGGTGAATGACGACCGTGGTGTCCTGGCGGGCCTCCACCACCTCGTCCAGATAGCAGATGCCGCCGTGGCGCACGGCAAGGGTCAGCGGGCCGTCGTGCCAGGCCGTGCCGTCGGCATCCAGCAGGTAGCGGCCCACCAGGTCGGAGGCCGTCATGTCCTCGTTGCAGGCCAGCGTGACCAGGGGGCGCTTGAGCGCCCAGGCCATGTACTCCACAAAGCGCGTCTTGCCGCAGCCCGTGGGGCCCTTGAGGATGAGCGGCATGCGGTGCTGGTAGGCCTGGCGGTAGAGCTGGACCTCGCGGCCCGAGGGGCGGTAGAAGGGCTCTTCCTCGATGCGGTAGGCCGCCAGCGGGTCGGTGGCCTGGCTGGCAGGAGCGTGCAGCGGGCCTGTGGTTGTTGTCGTGCTCATCTTCACTCTTCACCTTTCCGTGTTCATGGGCGGGCCTGCCCCCGGGCCTGCAGGCTGCGGAGGCAGGACGCTGTCAGCGGTGCCTGGGCGCTTCGTGCGGAATGCCTTCGATGGGGCATTCGGGCGTGCCCACGGTGGTGCGCGTGAAGGACTCCACCATCTCGCGCGTGCCCTCGGGATCGTTGACCCACTGGCTGTAAAAGTTGTAGGGGCAGGCGGCCACGCCCTTGTCCCCGTCGCCGGAGTTGATGGTGCCGGTGTAGCCGCGGTGCACGAGCTTGAACAGGTGGTTCTGCGACTGGCCGTTCTTGCGCGCATCGCGGATCAGGTGCTTGGACAGTTCGGCGTACTGGATGCCCATCTCCTCCTCGCCGGTCTCGCCCAGGGTGCGGCCATCGAAGCCGATGATGGCCGAGTGCCCGAAGTACGAGTACACGCCGTCGAAGCCCGCCGCATTGGCCACGGCCACGTAGCAGTTGTTCATGAAGGCCATGGCCTTGGAGACCATGATCTGCTGCTCC
This sequence comes from Delftia sp. ZNC0008, assembly GCF_000799035.1. NCBI lineage: Bacteria > Pseudomonadati > Pseudomonadota > Betaproteobacteria > Burkholderiales > Comamonadaceae > Delftia > Delftia sp. ZNC0008. Next base: position 602 of record NZ_JTKZ01000446.1, on the reverse strand, counting down.
TTGGCCGGGTACATGTAGCCCTGGCAGCGCACGACGAGCTCGGCGCCGCGCATGGCGCAGTCGCGCCAGATCTCGGGGTAGTTGCCGTCGTCGCAGATGATGAGGCTGATCTTCAGGCCCTTGGGGCCCTCGCTCACATAGGTGCAGTCGCCCGGGTACCAGCCCTCGATGGGCACCCAGGGCATGATCTTGCGGTACTTCTGCACGATCTCGCCCTGGTTGTTCATGAGGATCAGGGTGTTGTACGGCGCCTTGTTGGGGTGCTCCTCATGGCGCTCGCCCGTCAGCGAGAACACGCCCCAGACGTTGGCCCTGCGGCAGGCGTCGGCGAAGATTTCGGTCTCTTCGCCCGGGATGGCGCTGGCCGTGTCGTACATCTCCTTGGCGTCGTACATGATGCCGTGCGTGGAGTACTCGGGAAAGATCACCAGGTCCATGCCCGGCAGGCCGCGCTTCATGCCTACCAGCATGTCCGCGATCTTGCGGCAGTTGTCCAGCACCTCGGCCTTGGTGTGCAGGCGCGGCATCTTGTAGTTGACCACCGCCACGCCGACGCAATCGTTGCTGCTGGAAATATCTCCGTGTCTCATGCTGCTACGCGG
>NZ_JTKZ01000072.1:0-3325 GCF_000799035.1 Delftia sp. ZNC0008 | reverse complement strand
CCGCGTCCGGCGGCTGAGTCCGGAGCGCTTCGCGGCCTGAGACGCCTGCCTTTTCGCTTTTTCAGCCCCCGCAACACACAACAATCCAAGGAGACAGGCATGGGTGCATTCAAGGAAGTGAGCAGGATTGCCGGCGCCTTCGTCGGCGTCATCGTCGGGGCGGGCTTCGCCTCGGGGCAGGAGATACTGCAGTTCTTCGCGGGCTTTGGCGCCATCGGCCTGGCGGGCTGCCTGGTGGCGGCCCTGGCCTTCGTCTTCCTGTCCATGGCGTTCTCCACCATGGGCCAGCGCCTGCAGGCCGGCTCGCACAAGGAGGTGGTGCAGGCCCTGCTGGGCCGGCATGTGGGCATGGTGTTCGATGTGCTGATCACCTTCTTCCTCTTCGCCATCACGGTGGTCATGCTGGCGGGCGCAGGCTCGCTGCTGCACCAGTGGCTGGGCCTGCCCGAGGTCTGGGGCAGCGTGCTGGCCACCGTGGCCACGGTGCTCATCGTCTGCCTGGACGTGGGCCGGGTGATCGCCTTCATCGGCGCGGTCACGCCGCTGCTGGTGTTCATGACCGTGGTGGTCGCAGGCTACGTGCTGGTGACGCCCCAGGGCGAGCCGGCCGCGCTGGAGGCCGCCACCGCCGCCCAGCCCCGGGGTGCGGGGCACTGGCTGGTGGCCGCGCTGCTCTATGTCTCCTACAACGTGGTGGCGGGCATGCCCTTCCTGGTGATCATGGGCGGCCAGGCCAGCTCGCGCCGAGTGGCGCTGTGGGGCGGCGTGGCCGGCGGGCTGCTGCTGGGCCTGCTGATGCTGCTGATCGCGGCCGCCATGGTCTGGCGCATGGACACGCTGGGCGGCCTGTCCATGCCCATGCTGGCGCTGGCCACGCAGATCTCGCCCTGGCTGGGGCACCTGATGTCGCTGGTCATCTTCGGCATGATCCTCAACACCGCCGTGGGCATGCTCTATGCCTTCGTGGCCCGCATCCTGCCGGCCGGCACGCCGCGTTTTCGCTGGGGCACGGGCGTGGCGGGCGTGGTGGCACTGGGCGGCAGCTTCGCGGGTTTCATCACGCTGGTGGGCATGGTGTACCCGGTCTATGGCTACATCGGCTTCGCGCTCATGGCCTGCGCGCTGGCAGGCTGGCTGCGCATGGGCCGCAGGCCGGCGCCCCAGGCCGATCTGCGCGGCACCTGAGGGAGCGGGCCTGACCCTAGAATCGGGCGGTCGCCAGCCCCGATCGCCCGCTTCATGCCCAGCCCCCGTCCTCGCACCAGTCCCGCCCCTGGTCCCGGCCCCAGCCCTCGTTCCAGTCCGCTTCCCACGGCAGACCAGGTCCTTGCCGCCGTGCTGCCGGGCGCCCGCACGGCCGCCGCCCTGCCCGCAGGCAAGCACGAAGTGGGGGCCAAGCTGCGCAAGGCCCGCAAGGAGCGCGGCCTGACGCTGCAGCAGGTAGCCGAAAGCAGCGGCCTGGCCGTGTCCACCATCTCCAAGGCCGAGCGCGGCCAGATCGCGCTGAGCTACGAGAAGGTGCTCATGCTGGGCAATGCGCTGGACATCGACATGACACGGCTGTTCATGGTCGGGGACGCCCAGCAGGCGGCCGGCGACACGCCCACCGTGGTCAAGGACCGTTTCGAGGACGTGCAGCGCTACGAGACCGACCAGTACCTCTACAGCGTGCTGTGCGGCGCCTTCCCGGGCAAGAAGATGCAGCCCCTGGTGGCCGTGATCAATGCGCGCGAGGCCGGGGAATTCTCGGAGACCATCCGCCATGCGGGCCAGGAGTTCGTGATGGTGCTCTCGGGCCGGGTGCGCATCCTGTTCGAGAACGGCGAATCGGTGGAGCTGGGCCGCCATGAGGCCGCGTATTTCGACAGCGGCGTGGGCCATGTGTATGTGAGCCTGAGCCGCCAGCCGGCTCAAGTCGTCTCTGTCTGCAGCTGAAATGGTTAGCACCCCCTGAGCGGCTGCGCCGCTTCCCCCGTTGCACGGCGCCCTCTCTCGCTACGCGGGAGGGGGGCGACACCCTCGGTGCGGGGCGGCGCGGCCGGCATAGGCCCTTCCTCGGTGTCTCTGGCGTGGGGGTGCGCTAGTTTCATAGGTCGCGCCTCTTGTTTGGGGCGCAGGCCGTTTTTCTGGGGGAATCCTCGTGCCCGGCACGGCCGCCCCGGAATTCCTACAATCGCTGCCCATGAGCCTGCCCCAGTACACCCGCGCCAAAGAGCTTCCCGCCATCCTTGCCAAGCGCCTCGTCATTCTTGACGGCGCCATGGGCACCATGATCCAGCGCTTCAAGCTGGGCGAAGCCCAGTACCGGGGCCAGGGCTACACGGGCCCGGGCAGCGTGGGCGACCGCTTCAAGGACTTCCCGCATGACGTCAAGGGCAACAACGAGCTGCTGTCGCTCACCCGCCCCGACGTGATCCGCGACATCCATGAGAAGTACCTGGCCGCCGGCGCCGACCTGATCGAGACCAACACCTTCGGCGCGACCACCATTGCGCAGGACGACTACCACATGGCCGATCTGGCGCGCGAGATGAATCTCGAGAGCGCCCGGCTGGCCCGCGCGGCCTGCGACAAGTACAGCACGCCCGGCCATCCGCGCTACGTGGCCGGCGCCCTGGGTCCCACGCCCAAGACGGCCAGCATCAGCCCCGACGTGAACGATCCGGGCGCGCGCAACGTGAATTTCGAGCAGCTGCGCCAGGCCTACCTGGAGCAGACGCTGGCGCTGATCGAGGGCGGCGCCGACGTCATCCTGGTCGAGACCATCTTCGACACGCTCAACGCCAAGGCCGCGCTGTTCGCGGTGGACGAGGCCTTCGAGCAAAGCGGCGAATGCCTGCCCATCATGATCAGCGGCACGGTGACCGATGCCTCGGGCCGCATCCTGTCCGGCCAGACGGTGACGGCCTTCTGGCACAGCGTGCGCCATGCCAACCCGCTGTCCATCGGCCTGAACTGCGCGCTGGGCGCGGCGCTGATGCGCCCCTACGTCCAGGAACTGAACAAGGCCGCGCCCGAGACCTTCATCAGCTGCTACCCCAACGCCGGCCTGCCCAATCCCATGAGCGACACGGGCTTTGACGAAACGCCCGAAGTCACCAGCCGCCTGGTGCATGAGTTCGCGGCCGAAGGCCTGGTCAACATTGTGGGCGGCTGCTGCGGCACCACGCCGGACCACATCGGCGCCATCGCCAAGGCCGTGGGCAGCACGCCCACGCGCCGCCTGTTCTACCCGGAATCGGCCTGATCGCGCGGGCGAAGCCTCTGACATGAGTTCGCCGCTGCCGCCCGTCCCGTCCCCAGCCGCAGGGCTGCCGCTACGCGG
>NZ_JTKZ01000836.1:0-14339 GCF_000799035.1 Delftia sp. ZNC0008 | reverse complement strand
ATCGGCAGCGGCGGCGCGCATGCGCTCCACGAAGGCGCGCTGGCGTGCGCGGCCGGCCAGGGCCAGCATCCACAGCAGGTAGAGCACGGCCACGCCGGCCGTGAGCGCGAACACGTCGTTGTAGGCGCGCACATTGGCCTCGCGGCGTGCCGCCTGCGCCAGCTGGGCCGTGCCCTGGGCCGCGCGCAGGGCCGGGTCGGCGATGACGCGGGCCAGGCTTTGCTGCTGCAGGCGCAGGCGGTCGGCCACGATGGGGTCGGTGGGATCGACGTCGGCCACGATGGCGGCCGAATACACCTGCTCGCGGTGCATCTGGTAGGTGCTCAGCAGGGCCGAGCCCATGAGCGCGCCCATGGCCTGCGTCATGGAGATGGTGACGATGGCCGTCAGCATGTAGTGCGCGCCGAACTTCAGGCCCTGCACCACGCCGATCAGCATCAGCGGCCCCATGAACAGGCCCGCGCCCACGGCCATGAGGAACTGGCTGCCGAAGAAGTCCTCGGGCCGGGCCAGGCTGGTGCGGCTGTGGTCCAGCCAGGCCGCCAGCGCGAACAGCACGATGGAGCCCACGATCTGCTTGCCCATGTTCTCCAGCCCGAAGGTCAGCGCCGACACGGCAATGCCCGCGATGGTGCCCAGCAGGATGACGATGAACAGCGGCTGCATCTGGTCCACCGTCATGCCCAGCATGCGCTGCATGCCGATCACGCCATAGGTCTGCTCGGTGGTCAGAAAGCGCAGCAGCAGCGCACCGATCACGAAGCGCACCGTGGGCGCCAGCACGAACCAGCGCGTCTGCAGCATGGGGTTGCGACGGTGGTGCTCGATGTACAGCGCCACGCTCAGCAGGACGATGGAGCCGATCAGCATCCAGGCCAGCCAGGGCGTGTCCAGCCACCAGTGGTTGTAGCCCTGCACCAGCACGGAGATCAGCAGGCCCACGCCGGGCACCATGAGGAAGAAGGTCAGGAAGTCCAGCCGCTCGAAGCTGCGGATATGCACGCCCGGCGGCAGCTTGAGCACCACCACGCCCGCGAACGAGATCAGGGCCAGGCCGGCCTCGAACAGATAGAGGTTGTGCCACTCGCTGTTGAACAGCAGGCCCGGCGACAGGATCCAGGCCAGCGGCGTGGCGATCTGCCCCAGCCCCACGCCGATGACCAGCATCTTGAGCACATGCTTGCGCGGCGCGGCCTGCAGCATGTAGAGCGTGCCCAGCGTGCTGCAGGTGGCGCCCGCCAGGCCGCTGGCCGCGCGCAGCATGAGCAGGCTGGTGTAGCTGCCCAGCACCAGGTGCAGCAGCGTCAGCAGCGCATACAGGCCCAGGCCGATCTCGGCGAACAGCCGCATGCCGAACTGCTGGCGGAACTTGTAGACCAGCAAATTGGCCGTCATGTTGAGCATGACGTAGGCGCCGGTCAGCCAGGCGGCCTCGGAAGACGTCAGCCCCATCTGCCCCTGGATGGTGGGCAGGTTGGCCGTGAACAGTGCATTGCCCAGGCCGCCCGTCAGCGCCACCAGCACGGCGATCAGGCCATAGGCGGCGCGCACGGCCGGCTGGTGCAGCGGCATGGACGGCGAGCCCGGCAGGCTGGGCTTCTCGTGCTCTTCCCAGTCCGGCGGGGGCTTGAGGTAGACGACGGGGGGCGACGGGGGCAGCACGGGCCCCGGTGGAGTGGGTGTGGTGGCCATGTCAGGCCTTCAGGCCTTGCCAGACGATCTGCAGCGCCTTGCGCGCCAGTGTGCGCCGCTGCTGCGGCGTCTCGCCGCGCAGCGAGGCGCCCAGCATGCCGAAGACCAGGGACAGCTCGGCCTGCGTCAGCGGCTGGCGGCAATGGCCACAGGCCACGGCCCGGTCCATGGCCGGCCGAAAGATCTGCCACATGGCAACGCGGGCCTGGGCGATGACCTCGTCGCCGCGCTCCACGGTGCGCCAGTAATCGGTGATGGGGGCCGAGACCGCAATGCGCTCGGCCAGGCGCGACAGCAGCTTGTAGAAGGCATCGTCGTCCTCGGCCATGGCTTCGGCCGCGCTGCGCATGCTGTCCAGCGAACGCTCCAGCAGCGCCAGCATCAGCGCACGCCGGTCAGGAAACTGCCGGTACAGCGTGGCGCGGCCGACCTCGGCGCGCTCGACCACCAGGTCCAGCGGCGCGGTCACGCCATGCTCGGAAAACACGGCATCGGCCGCGTCCAGCAGCTGGGCGCGGCGGATATCGGCACTGGGTCTTTTGGAAGTCATGCGGACAATTATCGGACAAAGTTGTCCGTTAAATGTCCGCAGCCGGCCTATCCCATGGCGGGGCCATGGGCAAAAAACCAACGGTTTCCGGCAGCGGCAAGGCCTCTACAGGTCGGTCAGCGGCAGCAGCTGGCGGCGGCTGTCAAAGCGCCGCGACTGGCCGTCCAGAGGATCGGTGAAGGCCAGGCTGCGCGCCAGCAGCTGCAGCGGGCGCGAGTAGTCGCCCTCGGGCATGTCATGCACTTCGGGATAGAAGCCGTCGCCCCACAGCGGCAGGCCCAGGGCGGCCATGTGCACGCGCAGCTGGTGGCGCTTGCCGCTTTCGGGCTCCAGCCGGTAGCGTGCCCAGCGGCCGTGCTGCTCCAGCACCTGCATGTGGGTGCGGGTGTTGGGCGTGCCGGCCACCTCGTGCATGCGAAAGAAATGGCCGCTTTCCTCCATGCGGCTTTCATGCGTGCGCGGGAAAACCACGTCCTCGCGCCAGGGCGCGACGGCCTCGTAGGTCTTGTGGATGGCGCGGTCGCGGAACAGCGCCTGGTAGATGCCGCGCGTGGCGCGCTGCACCGAAAACACCACCAGCCCCGCCGTGTCGCGGTCGATGCGGTGGATGGGCGACAGCTCGGGCAGGTCGAACTCGCGCTTGAGCCGCACCAGCAGCGTCTGCTGCAGGTACTTGCCGGCCGGCACCACGGGCAGGAAATGCGGCTTGTCGGCCACCAGCAGATGCGCGTCGCGGTGGAGGACCTCGGCCTCGAAGGGGATGGGCGGCTCGGACTGCAGCTCGCGGTAGTAGTAGTAGCGCAGGCCCGGCGCAAACGCCGTGCCTGCATGGGCGGCACGACCGTGCTCGTCCACCACTTCTTCCTGCGCCATGCGCCGCAGCCAATCCTCGCGCGCGACGGCCGGCAGGCGCTCGGCCAGAAAATCGATCAGCAACCCGCCGCCCTGGCTGGGCAGCACCACGCAGCTGGGGCTGACGCCGTCGCGTATGGGAAGAACCTTGGGGTCGTGGGCGTTGTGCATGGATTCCTGCCCTCAGCGCTTGTGCAGCGCTGCCCACTCATCGGGCGTCACGATCAGGCCGGGAAAGCTGTCTCGCAGCGCCAGAAGGTCGCCGTCGCCGGTGATGAGCGCCTGGGCCCGGCCCACATGCGCCAGCACCAGGAACACCTGGTCCTTGTCGTCCCGGCACAGCGGCAATGCAGGCCAGGGCTGCGGCAGTGTGACGACATCGGCCCAGGGCAGGAAATCCTCCAGCAAGGCCTGTTGCTCGGCCGTTGACAGCTTGAACTTCGGGTAGGCGAGCACACGCAGCAATTCGCTGGCCGTTTCCCTGCAGACCAGGGGCTGCAACTGCTGGTGCTGCCAGGTCCGGCGTATCCACGCAAGGCGGCCGGAAGTGAACAGCAATGCCGAGAGCACGACGTTGGTGTCCAGGACGACACGCATCATTTGCGCGCCCAGGAGGTCGCCTCCTGCACATCCTCTTCGGTGATGCCCATCTGCTGCAGCTTGTCGCGGACGGCCTGTGCGCGCTGGACACGCTGCAGGTGCACGGGCGTGAGCACGATGCGGCCGTTTTCCACAGCCACCTCGAAATACTCTGCGGCCTCCACCTCGGACACCACGGCCTTGGGCAGGGTGATCTGGTTCTTCGACGTCAATTTGGCAAGCATGGCCGGCTCCTGCAAATCAGAGAAAACACGGAAATCTTACTTCCTTACTTCATTCCTCTGCGGCTCACCGGCTTTCTTCACCTGGGGAGGCTGGCCCGCTCAGTCCACTCACGCCGTTCAACCCGCTGTCCGCCGTCACCAGCACGCCCGCCGAAACGATGTAGTCGGCCGCGCTTTCGATGTCGCCGCGCAGCGCCTCCTTGGCGGCTGGCGCATCGCCGCGACGCAGGGCCTCGACCAGGCGCGCGTGGTGGCCGACCGCCACCTGTTCGCTCACGCGGCGCGAGCCCGAGCGCATGTCGTGGTTGAGGATGGGGCCTATGCGCAGCCACAGCGCCTCGATCATCTGCAGCAGCATGGGCATGCCGGCCGCGCTGTAGACGGCGAAGTGGAAATCCTTGTTGAAGGCGATGAGCCGCGCGCCGTCCGGCGAGGCGCTGGCCATCTCGGCCGCAAAGCGGTCCTGCAGGGCGGCGATGCGTTCCAGCCCGGCGGCCGGCAGTTGCCGTGCCGCCTGCTCCGTGGCCAGGCCTTCGAGGTTGACGCGGATGCGGGTGATCTCGCGGAAGGCGCTTTCCGTCATCAAGGGCACGCGCAGCGCGCGGTTGGGCGTGAGTTCCAGCGCCTGCTCGGCCACCAGCCGGTGCACGGCCTCGCGCACGGGCATGACGCTGACGCCCAGCGCGCTGGCCGTGGTGCGCAGCGAGATCTGCTCGCCCGGAATCATCTGGCCCGTGATCAGCAATTCCCTGAGCTGTGCATAGACATCGCTGCTGAGGGTCTGCCGTTTGAGTGGGGTGACTAGTTCGTTGATGGCCATGGCGGCGATGGTAGCGCGGCGCCGCCGCTGTCATGCCTCATAGGGTATTCACCATATTTGATCTGTGATCACAGATACAAAATCCAAACCCAACCCGAATCCCTTTCACCTTTGTTTGAGTTCCCAAGGAGTCCCCGCATGTGGAAAAACGATCTTCTGGCCGGCCAGCGCGTCCTGGTGACGGCGGGCGCCGCCGGAATCGGCCTGGAAATCAGCCGCGCCTTTGCCGAGGCCGGCGCGCGCGTCATGGTCTGTGACGTGGCCCAGGCCAGCCTGGATGCGCTGGCTGCCGCCATGCCCGGCGCCAGCGGCCGTCTTGCCGATGTGTCGGATGCCTTGCAGGTGCAGGCCCTGTTCAAGGCCGTGGACAACGAGTTGGGCGGCCTGGACATCCTCGTCAACAACGCCGGGGTGGCCGGCCCCACGGGCGCGGTGGAGACGCTGGAGCTGGCCGACTGGCAGCGCACGCTGGATGTGAACATCACCGGCGCCTTCCTGTGCACGCGGCTGGCCGTGCCCCGGCTTCGGCAATCGGCACGCGAGGGCCGGCAGGCGGCCATCGTCAACCTGTCTTCGGCGGCAGGCCACCTGGGCATGCCGGGCCGCTCGGCCTATTCGGCGTCCAAGTGGGCCGTGATCGGTTTCACCAAGTCGCTGGCGCTGGAGCTGGGCGCCGACGGCATCCGGGTGAACGCCATCCTGCCGGGCGCCGTGGACGGCCCGCGCATCCGCGACGTGATTGCCGCCAAGGCGCAGGCGCGCGGCCTGCCGCTGGAAGACGTCACGCGCAGCTACACGCACCAGGCCGCGCTGGGCCGCATGGCCACGGCGCGCGACATTGCCAACATGGCCGTGTTTGCCGCCAGCCCGCTGGCCGGCCATGTCACGGGCCAGGAGCTGGCCGTCGATGGGCTGACCCAGGCGCTGAGCTGAGCGCCCTCTCCTCGTCCTCCCCCCACCTCTACTCCTCTCGCCTTTTTCACCGTTCGCAAGGACCTTCCATGGCCACCCGCACCAAAGCCATCATCACCTGCGCGCCCACGGGCGCCATCCACACGCCCAGCATGTCGCCCCACCTGCCGGTGACGGCCGAGCAGATTGCCCGCGCCGCCATCGATGCCGCCGAGGCCGGCGCCGCCATCGTGCACCTGCATGCCCGTGATCCCCGCGACGGACGCCCTTCGCAGGACCCTGAGCTGTTCCGCCCCTTTCTCAGGGCGATCCGTGCCGAGTGCGATGCCATCGTCAACATCACCACGGGCGGCAGCCCGCACATGACGGTGCCAGAGCGCATGCGGCCCGTGACCGAGTTCCAGCCCGAGCTGGCCTCGCTGAACATGGGCTCGATGAACTTCGGCCTGTTCCCCATGCTGGAGCGCTTCCCGAACCTGGAACACGCCTGGGAGCGCGAGCACCTGGAAAACAGCCGCAACCTGGTCTTCAAGAACACCTTTGCCGATATCGAAGGCATCCTGCGGCTGGGCCAGGCCCAGGGCACGCGATTCGAATTCGAGTGCTACGACATCAGCCACCTGCACAACCTGGCGCATTTCGTGGACCGGGGGCTGGTGCAGGGGCCCGTGTTCGTGCAGTCGGTGTTCGGCATCCTGGGCGGCATCGGCGGCCACCCGGAGGACCTGATGCACATGCGCCGCACGGCCGACCGCCTGCTGGGCAGCAACTACCAGTGGTCCATCCTGGGCGCCGGGCGCAACCAGCTGCCGCTGGCCACCATGGGCGCGGCCATGGGCTCGCATGTGCGCGTGGGGCTGGAAGACTCTCTGTGGATAGGCCCGGGCCAGCTGGCGACCTCCAGCGCCGAGCAGGTGCGCCGCATCCGCACCGTGCTCGAGGCCCTGAATGTCGACGTCGCCACGCCTGACGAGGCGCGCAGCATGCTGGGCCTCAAGGGTGCGGCCAACGTGGCCTTCTGAACCGCCTTCCCGGGCCAGCCCCCATGCCACAAAACAGGAGACTCCCATGCAGATCGATATCGTCGCCGACCTCAAGACCACGCTGGGCGAAGGCCCGCTGTGGGACGTCGGGCAGCAGCGCCTGTACTGGATAGACAGCTTCGACGGCCGCATCTTCCGCTGCACGGCCGACGGGCGGGAACTGCGCGCCTGGGAAGTCGGCCAGAAGATTGGCTCCATGGCACTGCGCCGCGACGGCCGCTCGGCCCTGGTGGCGCTGCACGGCGGCGTGCACACGCTGGACCTGGAAAGCGGCGAGCTGGAGCTGGTCGTCGCCCCAGAGTCCCACCTTCCCGGCAACCGGCTCAACGACGGCAAGGTGGACCGGCAGGGCCGCTTCGTCTTCGGCTCCATGGACACCCTGGAGGAGCAGCCTTCGGCACGGCTGTACCGGCTGGACACGGACCTGAGCCTGCATGTGCTGGACGAGGGCATCATCTGCTCGAACGGCCCGTGCTGGAGCCCGGACGGCACGACGCTCTATTTCTCGGACACGTGGAGCGGCGAGATCCGGGCCTACGACTACGACACGGCCACGGGCCATGCCAGCGGCCGCCGGACCTTTGCCCCGGTCGACACCAGCGGTGGCGGCGCGGCCGACGGGGCCACGGTCGATGCCGAAGGCTGCCTGTGGCAGGCCCTGGTGTACGCGGGCCAGCTGGTGCGCTACACGCCGGACGGCCGGGTGGACCGGGTGATAGAGATGCCGGTGCGCAAGGTGACCAGCGTGATGTTCGGCGGGCCCGGGCTCGACACGCTGTACGTCACCTCCATGGGCAAGCCGCCGTTGCCGCGTTTCCCGGGCGACGGCCAGTCCCGTGGCGCGCTGTTCGCCGTCAAGGGGCTGGGCGTGCGTGGCCTGCCCGAGCAGCGCTTCGGCGCCTGAGCACGGAGCCGGGCATGCAGGCCCGGAGCCTTCGCACCGCGAAGCCGCCCGCCCCGCGAAGCGGCGCCTTCATCCACACAACAATGAAACGGCACCCACCGCTGGTGCCCGGGAGACCGCCATGGCCCAGGCCCCGCGCGCTTCGCTGCGCCAGATCCACCGTTATTCATGGGTATCCCTGCTGGTCTGCTGGCTGATCTGGGTCCTGAATGCCTACGACCGCGAGATCGTGCTGCGGCTGGGGCCGACCATCTCCCGGCACTTCGGCCTGTCGGCCGACGAATGGGGCACGGTGGCCACCATCGTGATGCTGGCCCTGGCCGTGCTGGACATTCCCGGCGCGATCTGGAGCGACCGCTACGGCGCAGGCTGGAAGCGCGCACGCTTTCAGGTGCCGCTGGTGCTGGGCTATACGGCGCTGTCGTTCGCCTCGGGCTTCAAGGCGCTGAGCGGCAGCCTGGCGGGCTTCGTGGCGCTGCGCGTCGGCGTCAACCTGGGCGCCGGCTGGGGCGAGCCCGTGGGCGTGAGCAATACCGCCGAGTGGTGGCCGGTGGAGCGGCGCGGCTTCGCGCTGGGCGCCCACCACACGGGCTATCCGGTGGGCGCCATGCTCAGCGGCCTGGTCGCCGGCTTTGTGCTGTACGCCTTCGGCGAGGAGAACTGGCGCTATGTGTTCTTTGTCGCGCTGGTCGTCGCCATCCCGCTGATGTGGTTCTGGGCGCGCTACTCCACGCCGCAGAAGATGGAACTGCTGTATGCCGACATCGCCGCCCGGGGCATGACCCCGCCGCAGGCCAGCGTGGCGGCGCAGGTGGAAAAAGGCCAGGCCTGGCGCACCCTGCGCAGCACGCTGGCCAACCGCAGCATCGCCCTGACGGCTGGAAACACCCTGCTCACGCAGGTGGTCTACATGGGCATCAACGTGGTGCTGCCCGCCTACCTCTACAACATCATGGGCCTGTCGCTGGCCGAATCGGCAGGCATGAGCGTGGTGTTCACGCTCACCGGCATCCTGGGCCAGCTGGTCTGGCCGGCTCTGTCGGACGTGATCGGGCGCCGCGTCACCCTGGTGATCTGCGGCCTGTGGATGGCCGCCAGCGTGGGCGCCTTCTACTTCGCCGACACCATGGCCCTGGTCGTGGTGATGCAGCTGCTGTTCGGCCTGGTCGCCAATGCGGTCTGGCCCATCTACTACGCGGTGGCCTCGGACTGCGCCCAGCCTGCGGCCACCTCCACGGCCAACGGAATCATCACCACCGCCATGTTCGTGGGCGGCGGCATCGCGCCCGTGCTGATGGGCAGCCTGATCTCCCTGGGCGGCGGCTGGACCAGCCCCGGCGGCTATGCCCTGTGCTTCCTGGTCATGGCCGGCTGCGCGCTGGGCGGCGTGGCCCTGCAGCTGGGCACGCGCGGCAACGCCGCCTCCACCGCCACCGCCTGACTCCGCTTTCATCCACCCATCTTTCCAAGGATTTGCCATGGTCCATCACCCATCGCCCTCCCCTGTTCACGCGCCGCCCGCACGGCCGCAGCCTGCCGCCGGCGACAGGCAGTCGCTGCTCAACGCCCGCATCTTCCGCAGGCTGATGCCGCTGCTGGTGCTGTCCTATGTGATCAGCTTCATAGACCGCACCAATATCGCGCTGGCCAAGTCGCACATCGAGGTGGACCTGGGCATCTCGGCGGCCGCCTACGGCCTGGGCGCGGGGCTGTTCTTCCTGAGCTACGCCCTGCTGGAAGTGCCCAGCAACCTCATCATGCACAGGGTGGGCGCGCGCTTTTGGATCACCCGGATCATGGTGACCTGGGGCCTGCTGTCGGCCGGCATGGCCTTCATCACCGGAGAGACCTCGTTCTACGTGATGCGCGTGCTGCTGGGCGCGGCCGAGGCGGGGCTGTTCCCCGGCGTGATGCTGTACCTGACCTACTGGTTCGGCCGCGAGGAACGGGCCCGCGCCATCGGCTACTTCCTGCTGGGCGTGTGCATTGCCAACATCCTCAGCGGCCCCGTGGGCGGCGCGCTGCTGCAGATGGACGGTTTCCTGGGCTGGCACGGCTGGCAGTGGATGTTCGTGATCGAGGGCCTGCCCGCCGTGGCCCTGGCCTGGGTGGTCTGGAAGAAGCTGCCAGACGGCCCGGCAAGCGCGCCCTGGCTGACGGCCGCCGAATCGCGCGAGGTACTGCAACGCCTGCAGGCCGAGCAGGACCAGCAGGCCAGCGCCGGCCAGGTGGGCCACTCGCTCCGGGACTGCCTGCGCGACCGCCAGATCTGGCTGGCCATCCTTGTCTACTTCTGCCACCAGATCAGCATCTACACGGTGATCTTCTTCCTGCCCGGCATCATCGGCACCTACGGCCAGCTCTCGCCGCTGCAGATCGGCACGCTCAACTCCGTGCCCTGGATTGCAGCGGCCATCGGTGCGGCCTGGCTGCCGCGCTTTGCCACCCACCCGCAGCGCTGCCGGCGCATGCTGCTGGCGGGCCTGGGCACCATGGCTGCAGGCCTGCTGCTGGCGGCGCTGGCGGGCAAGGCCTCGCCCGCGCTGGGGCTGCTGGGTTTCAGCCTGACGGCGCTGATGTTCTTCGTGGTGCAGTCCGTCGTCTTCCTGTTCCCGGCTTCGCGGCTGGCGGGTGCGGGGCTGGCGGGCGGCATTGCCCTGGTCAATACCTGCGGACTGGTGGGCGGCTTCATCGGCCCCACGGTGATGGGGATGATCGAACAGGCCACGGGCAGCACCCGCAACGGCCTGTTCATCATGGCGGGCCTGCTGGTGGTGGCCGCCCTGGCATCCACCCGGCTGCGCCAGGGCCAGGAGACACGGTGATGACAGCGCTTTTGCCACGGCAGGCCGCGCTGTAGGCCAATCTCCTGTATGCGGGCCTGCCGGCTGCCCGCCAGCGCGTCCCGGACCTTGGCAAGCGGTTTTGCGGCGCTAGGATGGACCGAACACCATTTAGCGGCCCCCTGCGCCATGACCGACACAGCGACCGACAGCTCCCCCACGCCGGCCTCCAAGCCCACACCCCGCCCGCCGCGCCGCCGCTGGCTGCGCATCCTCGTGTGGATGGTCTCGGCACTGGTGCTGCTGCTGGCGCTGGTCGTGGTCCTGATTGCCACCTATGACTGGAACCGCGCCAGGCCCTGGATCAATGAGCGCGTCAGTGAAAGCACCGGCCGGCATTTCGCGATTGAAGGCGACCTGCGGGTGCAATGGAACTGGCCCCAGCCCCTGGACCAGGGCTGGCGTCACTGGATTCCTGGCGTCACCGTCCAGGCCGAGCAGCTGACGCTGGGCCAGCCCGAAGGCTGGCAGGTGGAGCAGGAGCCGGCCAAGGGCAGTGGCGAGCTGCCTGCCCTGCCTGCGCCGCCCGACCAGTTGAACAAGGGCCGCCTGCCCGAGGAGAAAGCCAAGGAACAGCCCAGGGGAAAGGCGAAGGACAAGGGCACGGACAAGGACGAAGGCAAGGACAAGGACTCGCAGGCCAGCCCTTCCGCGCCCAGTATCGACAGCGACAGCATCGTCCTGGCCGACGAGAAAATGGCCCCTCCCCCGCGCGACGCCGCCACCATGGCCACGGCAGCCCGCGCCACGGCCAGCCTGCGGCTGTGGCCGCTGCTGGGCCGGCACGTGCTGCTGGACCATCTGCAGCTCGAAGGGCCTGACCTGGTCTTTGCACGGCGCAAGGACGGCAGCAACAACTGGACTTTCAAGCGCCCCGAGTCCACCGGTCCGCGCTGGCGCTTCCAAGTGACGCAATTGAGCCTGCGCGGCGGCCTGGTGGGCTGGAGCGATGGCGTGCGCCAGATGGCGGTGCGCGCACGCCTGGACAGCCTTGTACGGCCGCCCAGTCCAGACTTTCCGTATGGCATGCGCGTCGGCCTGACCGGCCGCATCGCCAAGGCCACGGTCGAGGCCCAGGGCCTCATCGGGCCCGTGCTGGACCTGCAAAGCGAGCAGGCACGCTTTCCGGTCAAGCTGTGGGCCCATGCGGGCAGCCTGCGCGCACGGGCCGAGGGCATTCTCGACAATCCCAGGGCACTCAAGGGCATGGACCTGCAGGTGCACCTGCGCGGCTCCAGCATGGCCGACCTGTTCCCACTGACCGGCCTGCTGCTGCCGCGTACACCGCCCTTCGACACCAACGGCCATCTGGTCGGCAGCCTGCAGCCCGGCCGCGCCGAGTGGGACTACGAAAACTTCGAGGGCCGCGTGGGCCAGAGCGATCTGCGCGGCTCGCTGCATTACGCATCCGGCAAGCCCCGGCCCAAGCTCAGCGGCGAGCTGGCATCGCGCAAGCTGCGCCTGGCCGACCTGGGGCCGGTGGTAGGAGCACCGTCCACCAGGCAGGACCAGAAAAGCCGGCAGGCGGCCAGCGGCAAGACCCTGCCCACGCAGCGCTTCGACACGAGCAAGTGGAATGCCATGGATATGGATGTGCACTTCCAGAGTGACCGCATCGAGCGTCCCCAGGCCCTGCCCATCGAGAACTTCAGCGTACATGCCGTTATGGACAACGGTGTGCTGCGCCTGGCGCCGCTGCGCTTCGGCATGGCCAAGGGCAAGCTGGACCTGCAGGCCATGGTGGACAGCGGCGCCAAGCCGCCCAAGGCCAACCTCCAGGGCAAGGTCCAGGGGCTGCAGCTGTCGGCCCTGTTCCCCGAGATCGAATTGATGAAGAAAAGCCTGGGCAGCATGGATGGCGCCATCGCCCTGGAGGGCCGAGGCCAGTCCATGGCCGAATGGCTGGGCACCAGCTCCGGCGACATGCGCCTGTATGTGCGCGACGGGCGCTTCAGCAAGCAACTGCTGGACCTGGCCGCGCTCAACCTGGGCAGCGTGGTGGTGACCAAGCTGTTCGGTGCCGACAAGGAAGTCCAGCTCAACTGCGCCGTGGCCGACCTGTCCGTGCAGAACGGCCTGGCACGCACGCGCAACGTCAAGTTGGCGACGCCGGAGGCGATCGTGGAGGCCACAGGCCAGATCAGCCTGGCGCAGGAGACCATGGATCTGCACATCAAGCCCGAATCGCTGAAGTGGAAGTTCTTCTCGCTGCGCACGCCCCTGTATGTGCGCGGCAGCTTCGCCAACCCCAAGGTGGGCGTGGAGCCCGGCCCGCTGCTGCTGCGTGCGGGCGCGGCCGTGGCCGCCGCCGTGGTGGCACCCGCCGCCCTGGCCCTGGTGCCGCTGACGGTGCCGGCTGCCGAGGAAGATGCGCAATGCCAGCGCCTGCTGGCAGACGCCGGCAAGAAGTAGGAAGGCCTGCCCGGCCTTCAGCTGCAGCGCGCCCTGGGAACGCCACGAACGGCCGTCCCCAGGCGCTGGCCAGCAAGACCATGATCACCGCGCGCCTATGTGAGCCGGGGCTTTGGCCTGCGTGCAGTCTGGCAAGAGTGGCAACGCCGACCGTGCGAGCCATCAGTACCATGAGGGCCACAGCCGTTGCGAACGGCGGCGGCGCACAGCGCATATGACCCGCCCCGCTGTAGCAGGCCATGCATTGCGTATTTCCCCTTAGCCCCATCGCGGCGCAGACCGTTGATTTCGCTTAACCTTCGCCGTTAACCCGCTTTTGCCGTGCCCAGCCCTTCTCCCATGTCCTCCAAAGTCCAGTTCCGCCTGCGCGTATACAACGACAGCACCATTGCCATCGGACCCGGCAAGGTGCAGTTGCTCGAATCCATCGCCGAGGCGGGCTCCATCTCGGCCGCAGCCCGTTCGCTGGGCATGTCGTACCGGCGCGCCTGGGTGCTCGTGGACGAGATGAACCGCGCGCTGCAGACGCCGGCCGTCAACACCAGCGCAGGCGGCGCCCATGGCGGCGGCGCCTCGCTCACGGCCACGGGCGAGGCCATCGTCAGGCATTACCGCTCCATAGAAACCACGTCGCGCATGGCGGCTGCGGCCGATATCGCAGCGCTGACGCGTCTGCTCAATCCCCAGGGCACCGCCAGCGCATGAGCGATGCCGCCGCGCAAGCCATAGGCTGCCGCCCCATCGGCCATGTGCGCAGCCGCTTCACCGATCCGGTGGGCATGCCCATACAGACGGCAGGCGCGGCCGACGAGGCAGGCCGCGTGGAGCTGCTGCCCGAGTTCGAGGCCGGGCTGCGCGACATCGAAGGCTTTGACTACCTGATCCTCATCACCCACCTGCACCAGGCCGTGGAAAGGCTGGAAGTCGTGCCCTTCATGGACGACAGCAGCCACGGCGTGTTCGCCACGCGCGCCCCGGCGCGGCCCAACCGGCTGGGCCTGTCCATCGTGCGTCTGGTGCGGCGCGAAGGACTGCTGCTGCATTTCCTGGGCAACGACATGCTCGACGGCACGCCCGTGCTCGACATCAAGCCCTACGTGCCCAGGCTGGACGTGCGCCAGACCGAG
Source organism: Delftia sp. ZNC0008 (assembly GCF_000799035.1). Taxonomy (NCBI): domain Bacteria; kingdom Pseudomonadati; phylum Pseudomonadota; class Betaproteobacteria; order Burkholderiales; family Comamonadaceae; genus Delftia; species Delftia sp. ZNC0008. The sequence continues at coordinate 360 of NZ_JTKZ01000836.1, read as the reverse complement.
CGCATAGGCTGGTTCGGCAAGCGTATCGACCAGATGCCCGACATCCGCGCCGACGCCCGCATGGCCTGAGCCTGCTTCGGCAGCCGCAGCAACGGCAACAGCCCTCAGTGGAAATTGCGGCTCGCCACGCCGGCGCCGCCCAGGCGGCCCAGCCAGCGGCTCATGTCGCGGGCGCGGTGCACGATGAGATGGCGCACGGCGGGCACCTCCTGGCTGGCCTGCTCTGCAGGCACTGACTCGCCGCAGTCCTTGCCGCCGCCCCAGTCCGAGCTGCTTTGCCAGATGCCCTCGACCGCCAGCAGCCGCGCGCCCAGCAAGGGCTCGCCCCAGCGCGTGACGGTATCGGGCCAGACCACGCGG
>NZ_JTKZ01000226.1:0-1833 GCF_000799035.1 Delftia sp. ZNC0008 | reverse complement strand
GTCCTCGCGCCGCTCGCGCAGCGGCGGCAGCGAGACGGTGGCCACGTTCAGGCGGTAGTAGAGGTCGGCGCGGAACAGGCCTTGCCGGCTCAATTCCAGCAGATCCACCTTGGTAGCCGCGATCACGCGGCAGTCGATGGGGATCAGGGTGTTGGAGCCCAGGCGCTCCAGCACGCGTTCCTGCAGCACGCGCAGCAGCTTGATCTGCATGGGCACGGGCATGCTCTCGATCTCGTCCAGGAACAGCGTGCCGCCGCTGGCGTGCTCCAGCTTGCCGATGCGCTTCTTGCCCGCGCCGGTATAGGCGCCGGCCTCGCTGCCGAACATTTCGCTGTCGAACAGCGTGTCGGGCAGGCCGCCGCAGTTGACGGCCACGAAGTTGCCATCGCGCCGCGCGCTGGCCTCGTGCAGGCAGCGCGCCACCAGTTCCTTGCCCGTGCCGGTCTCGCCCTGGATCAGCACATCGGCCGCGCTTTGCGCCAGCCCCGTGAGCATCTGGCGCAGCTGGCGCATGTTGGGCGCGCGCCCTATCAGCCGGTGCTCCAGGCTGTCGCGCTGCTGCAGTTGCTGGCGCAGCGCGCGCACCTCCAGCACCAGGCGGCGGCGCTCCAGGGCGCGGCGCACGGCGCCGACCAGGGTTTCGGGGGCGAAGGGTTTCTGGATGAAGTCCTGGGCGCCGTCCTTCATGGCCTGCACGGCCATGGAGATGTCGCCGTGGCCGGTGATCAGCACCACGGGCAGCTCGGCATCCATGGCCACCAGCTCGCGCAGGAAGGCCATGCCGTCCATGCGCGGCAGCCGGATGTCGCTGACCACGATGCCCGCGAAGTCGCGCGACAGGCGCCGGCGCGCCTGCTCGGCGCTGCCCACGCTTTCGCAGGCGATGCCTTCGAGCTGCAGCGCCTGCTCGCAGCCGAGCACGATGTCGGGGTCATCCTCGATGATCAGGACTTTGAGGGCGTCGGTCATGGTGTGTCGGCAGAGGGTGTGGAGAGAGCCAGGGCCAGGCTCAGCGTGAAGACGGCGCCGCCGCCCGGATGGTTGCTGCCCGTCAGCGTGCCGCCGCATTCACGCACGATGCCGGCCGACAGCGCCAGCCCCAGGCCCAGGCCCACGCCCTCTTCCTTGGTGGTGAAAAACGGCTGGAACAGATGGGCCTGCGCCGCTTCGCTCAGGCCCGGCCCATGGTCGCGCACGGTGACCTGGGCGCGGCCATCGGCCACGGCGCAGGCCAGCTCCAGGCAGGGCGCGGGCTGGCCGCGCATGGCGTCCAGGGAATTGTTGATCAGGTTGATCAGCACCTGCTCGATGCGGTTGCGGTCGCACCAGGCCACGGCCTCGGGCACGCCGTCATCGCGCAGGATGCGGGCGCCGGTCTCGGCCACGCGCGACTCCAGCACGGCCAGCGCATTGTCCAGGGCACGCGCCAGCGGCACGGCCTGGCTGGCGCCGCTGGACTTGCGCGCAAAGTTGCGCAGCTGGCCGGTGATGCGGCCCATGCGGTCGGCCAGCTGCGCCATGCGCTCCAGGTTCACGCGCGTGGTTTCGGTATCGCCGCGCTCCAGAAAGCGCTGGCTGTTGCCGGCCAGGGTGCGCAGCGCCGTCAGCGGCTGGTTGAGTTCATGGGCCACGCCCGTGGACAGCTGGCCTATCACGGCCAGCTTGCCGGCCTGCACCAGTTCGTCCTGGGCGGCGCGCAGCGTGGCCTCGGCGTGGGTGCGCTCGGCCACCTCGGCCTGCAGCGCCTCGTTGGCGGCCGACAGGTCGGCCGTGCGCTGCTCCACCTTGCGCTCGAGCTCGTCGTGCGCGGCCTGCAGCGCCTCGCGCGCGGCC
>NZ_JTKZ01000643.1:0-37618 GCF_000799035.1 Delftia sp. ZNC0008 | reverse complement strand
TGAGCGACCAGGGTGGACAGCGCGTCGCTGCCCGTGGCCGTGGCTTCGGTCACCAGCACCAACAACAGGTCACACTTTTCACGTACTGCTGCGGCAGTCGTCAACGGCTTCAGTTCAAAGTTCATAATCGGCGTTTTCCTTTCAGCCAATGTTATTCGATTCATCCATACGCAAAGAGCTGGCCCGCAGCTTCGGTGCCACGGTCGTGGTGCTGATCACGGTCGTCATGACCATGATGCTGATCCGCACGCTGGGTCAGGCTTACAAGGGCAATGTCAGCCCTTCCGACGTTCTGCTGGTCATGGGATATACGGTGCTTGGCCAGTTGCCCACCATCCTGGGCCTGGGACTTTTCGTGGCCGTGGTCGGTTCGCTGTCGCGCATGTACCGCGACAGCGAGATGGTGATCTGGTTCGCCGCAGGCCAGGGACTGGCCAGCCTGCTGCGCCCGCTGCTGCGCTTTGCCTGGCCGGTGCTGGCCGTGATCGCCGTGCTGGGCCTGGGCATCCTGCCCTGGGCCAATCAGCAGATCGAGCAGATCAAGACCCAGTTCGAGCAGCGCAGCGACATCGACCGCATCGCTCCCGGTGAGTTCCAGGAGTCTGCCGGCGGCTCGCGCGTGTTCTTCATCGACAAGGACGTGCCCAGCGCCACCGCTGCCAACAATGTGTTCATCGTGGCCAATGAGCGCGGGCGCGAGTCCGTGACCTCGGCGCGCGGGGCGCGGCTGGAAGTGGTCAAGGGCGAACGCATGGCCGTGCTGACCGACGGCCAGCGCATGGAGACGCAGACCAGCGACGGCTCGGTGAAGATCAGCGAGTTCAAGGAATACGGCACGCAGCTCGGCAGCGGCAACAATCTGGCCGCCGCCGAGGAAATGGCCGCGCGCAGCACGTACACGCATGAGCTGCTGCCGCGCACCGAACCCATCTACCGCGCCGAACTGGGCTGGCGCATAGGCCTGCCTCTGGCGGCGCTGAACTTCGTGATCCTGGGCCTGGCCGTGGCCAGCGTAAACCCGCGTGCCGGTGGCAGCGGCAGCCTCATGCTCGCGCTGTTCGCCTTCATCGTGTACTACAACCTCATGACGCTGGGCGAGAACTGGGTGGCCTCGGGCAAGCTGAGCATGCCCGCCATGACGGCCCTGCTGCACGGCGGCACGTTGCTGCTGGTGCTGCTGGTGCTGCTGGTGCGGCACAGGCGCTGGTCGCCGCGCGATCTGTGGCGCAGGCCCTGCAAGCCGACTGCCCTGGACGACGCGAAGGCGGTGCCATGATGAGAGTTCTCAGAAACCTGCTGTACCGCGACATCATCGCGGCCGTCGGCTATGTGACGCTGGCCTTCCTGGCGCTGTTCTTCTTCTTCGATCTGGTCGATGAGCTGCGATGGGTCGGGCGCGGCGGCGACAACGGCTACAAGATCACGCACGCGCTGCTTTTCGTGGTGCTGCGCATTCCCAGCCACCTGTACGAGCTGATGCCCATCACCGTGCTGATCGGCACCATCTACGTGATGGCGCGCTTTGCCCAGAGTTCGGAATTCACCATCATGCGCACCAGCGGCATGGGCCCCTGGCTGGCGCTGCGCACGCTGATGGTGCTGGGCCTGGGCTTTGTGCTGGTCACCTTCGGCACGGGCGACTACCTGGCACCTGCGGCCGAGAACGCGGGCCAGAACATACGCGCCATCCACCTGGCCCAGCTGTCACGCGGGGCCACGGGTGCCTGGCTCAAGGAGCGCCAGGGCGATCATTCCATTGCCATCAACGTGCGTGCCATTCGCGGGCCGGGTGATTTCTCGAATGTGCGCATCTTCGACTTTGACGGCCAGGGCCGCATCTCTGCCCAGATCCATGCGGAATCGGCGCAGGTGAGCGAAGACGGAGAATCATGGATGCTCCAGGGCGTGCAGGCCAGCCGCCTGACGGCCAAGCCCGACGGCGGCATGGTGCTGCAGCGCGAGAAAGAAGACAGCATGAACTGGAAGACGGGCATCAGCGCCGAGATGGTCTCGGCCGCTTTGCTCAAGCCCGATCGCATGTCCACCATCTCGCTGTTCCAGTATGTGCGCCACCTGGAAGCCAACGGCCAGGCTGCGCAGAAGTACGAGATCGAGTTCTGGCGCAAGGTCTTCTACCCGATGAGCTGCCTGGTGATGGTGGTGCTGGCCCTGCCTTTCGCCTACCTGCATTTCCGCTCGGGCGGCATCGCGGCCTATGTGTTCGGCGGCGTCATGGCCGGCATCAGCTTCTTCCTGCTGAACAACGTGTTCGGCTACATCGGCACGCTGCAGACCTGGTCGCCCTGGCTGACAGCTGCGGCGCCGGGCCTGCTCTACAGCCTTCTTTCATTGACGGCCTTCACCTGGCTGGTGCTGCGCCGCTAGGACCGTTGCCATGCAAAACGAGACAACATCTGCCGGCAGGACCGGACTGATCCTGCTGGCACACGGCTCGCGCGACGCCTTGTGGCGCCAACCCATCGAGGCCGTGCTGAAGGCCGTTCAGCAGACGCATCCCCAATCCCTGGCCGCCTGCGCCTACCTGGAAGCCTGCGCGCCCGACCTGCCCACCGCCGCGCGCGGGCTGGTCGAGGCCGGCGCCACGCACATCACCGTGCTGCCCCTGTTCCTTGGCACGGGCAAGCATGCGCGCGAGGACATCCCGAAGCTGGTGCAGGAGATAAGCGATACCCATCCGCAGGTGGCCGTGGACCTGCAGCCGGCCGTGGGCGAGCATCCGCGTGTCACAGCCCTGCTGGCAGAACTGGCACTGGTGGCCACGGAGCCCCGTGGCGCACCGGGAAGCTGAAATAACGAATCGCTTCTTTATATAAATGCAGCATAATGGCGCGCAGCACCCTGCTGTCACCGCCATGAACCTGCACCAATTCCGATTCGTCCAAGAAGCGGCGCGCCGCAACCTCAACCTCACCGAGGCGGCCAAGGCCCTGCATACCTCGCAGCCCGGCGTCTCCAAGGCCATCATCGAGCTGGAGGAGGAGCTGGGTATCGACATCTTTGCGCGCCACGGCAAGCGCCTCAAGCGCATCACCGAACCCGGCCTGGAGGTGCTCAAGAGCATCGAGCTCATCATGCGCGAGATCGGAAATCTCAAGCGCATCGGCGAGCAGTACAGCGCCCAGGACAGCGGCACGCTGTCGATTGCCACCACCCACACACAGGCCCGTTACGTGCTTCCGCCTGCCGTGGCACGGCTGCGCGACCTGTATCCCAAGGTCACGATCAGCCTGCACCAGGCCACTCCGGCAGAGGTGGCGCGCATGGTCATCGACGAGGTGGCCGACATCGGCATGGCCACCGAATCCCTGGCCGACTACCCCGATCTCGTCACCCTGCCCTGCTACGAATGGCAGCATGTGCTGGTCATGCCCACAGGCCACCCGCTGGCGCAGAAAGAGCGCATCACGCTGGACGACATCGCCCACGAATCGCTGATCACCTACCACCCTTCGTTCACGGGTCGCGGCAAGATCGACCAGGCCTTTGCCACGCGCCGCCTGCGTCCGCGCATCGTGCTGGAGGCCATTGACTCCGACGTGATCAAGACCTATGTGCGCCTGGGCCTGGGCATCGGCATCGTGGCCGAAATGGCCATGCGCGACGACCCGGTCAATGACCTGGTCGTGCGCCCCATGGGCCACCTGTTCGGCCAGAGCGTGGCACGCGTGGCCATCAAGCGAGGTGCCTACCTGCGCAATTTCGTCTACCGATTCGCCGAACTGCTCAGCGACCGCCTGACGCGCGATCTCATCATGCGCGCCATGAACGGCCACGTGCACGACTACGAACTCTGATCCTCCGCCCCACCGGACCTGCAGTGCGGGTCCGCTCCCGCTGTCCGCTGTTTCCGCCATGACTTCTGCCACGCCCCGCACGCCCGCCTTCCCCAGCCGCCTGCCCCATGTGGGCACGACCATCTTCACCACCATGTCGGCCCTGGCCGCCGAGCACCAGGCGGTGAACCTGGGCCAGGGCTTTCCCGATTTCGGCTGCGACCCCAGGCTGGTCGATGCCGTCACGGCCGCCATGCAGGCTGGCCACAACCAGTACCCGCCCATGCCCGGCCTGCCCCAGCTGCGCCAGGCCATGGCCGACAAGATGCAGGCGCTGTACGGCCGCAGCTACGATGCGGGCACCGAGATCACGGTCACGGCCGGCGCCACGCAGGCCATCCTCACCGCCATCCTGGCCACCGTGCATGCTGGCGACGAGGTCATCGTGCTCGACCCCTGCTACGACAGCTACGTGCCCAACATTGAGCTGGCCGGCGGCGTGCCCGTGCGCGTACCGTTGACGCCGGGCAGCTTCAAGCCCGACTTCGCCAAAATTGCCGCCGCCATCACGCCGCGCACCCGGCTGCTGATCATCAACAGCCCGCACAACCCCAGCGCCACCATCTGGAGCGATGCGGAGATGCTGCAGCTGCAGGAGCTGCTGGCCCCCACCGACGTGCTGCTGATCAGCGACGAGGTCTACGAGCACATGGTCTACGACGGCCGCCAGCACCAGAGCGCCGCGCGCTTTGCCGGCCTGGCGGCGCGCGCCTTCATCGTCTCCAGCTTCGGCAAGACCTACCATGTCACGGGCTGGAAGGTGGGCACCGTCGCCGCGCCGGCTGCACTCACGGCCGAGTTCCGCAAGGTCCACCAGTTCAACGTCTTCACCGTCAACACGCCCATGCAGGCGGGCCTGGCCAGCTACATGGCCGACCCCGCGCCCTATCTTCAGCTGCCCGCCTTCTACCAGGCCAAACGCGATCTTTTCCGCCAGGGCCTGGAAGGCTCGCGCCTGCGCCTGCTGCCCACGGCGGGGACCTATTTCGTCTGCGCCGACATCTCGGCCGTGTCGGACCTGGACGAAGCCGCGTTCTGCCAGTGGCTGGTCAAGGAACACGGCGTGGCCGCCATCCCGCTGTCGGCCTTCTATGGCGACGGCTTCGACCAGCGCGTGGTGCGATTTTGCTTTGCCAAGCAGGACAGCACGCTGCGCGCGGCACTGGATCGGCTGCGCAAACTCTGAGGTTTGTGGGCGAGCGGGCCTGCAGCCCCGGATAATGAGAAGCATTCTCGAATCCGATTGCGGGCCTTCTATTCCGCTCACCCATGCCCTCCTCCTCCCAGCGCTACACCACGGCGCAGCTCGACGCCATGCGCCAGCGCCACGGTTTCAGCGTGCGCTTTCTCTCTGCCGTCTCCGAAAGCGATTGCATCTTCGAGGGGCAGGTGCAGGAGCACCAGCTGCCCTCGGGCCTGCAACTGGTCAGCTCCGACATCCGCATCGACCACGGCTATGAATCCACATCCGAGCACCCGCGGCGCTTCACCGCCGTGGTCCTGCTGGACGGCCAGGCCGAGCTGCAGTTGCCGGGCGCCCGCCGTGCACTGAGCGTGACGCGCCATGCGGCGGCGGCATTCTCGTGCGGCGACACCGAGATTCTCAAGGCCACACATGCCGCAGGCCAGACGGTGCGCGGCTTCAACCTGTCCATCGAGGCGCCCGAGGCCTGCGCCGATGCCGAACTGGCCGAGCTGCTGCACCAGGCCATGCGGCAACCCGGCCCGCCACTGCATGCCTGGTCGCTGCCCGAGCACCTGGCCGTCTCGCTGCGCCAGCTGCTCGATGGCGTCTGGAGCGGCAGCCTGGCCCGGCTGCACCGCGAAGGCATTGCGCTGCAGGTGCTGGCCTGCGCGCTGCAGGCACATGCGCAGCCGCGGCCTGCGCCCTTGCCGCGCATCCATCCCCGGGACAGGCGCGGCCTGGAGCGCGTGCGCGAGTGTATGGATGCAGCGCCGGGCCGGGCGCACAGCCTGGACGACCTGGCGCGCCTGGCCTGCATGAGCCCGACCACGCTGCGTGAGAAATTCCAGGCCGCCTACGGCCAGACCGTGTTCGGCTGGCTGCGCGAGCGCCGCATGCAGTTGGCGCGCGAGCGGCTGGCACAGGGCTGGAGCGTGCAGGAAGCGGCCGACTGCGTGGGCTTTCAGCACGCCAGCAATTTCGCCACGGCCTTTCGCCAGCGCTTCGGCCACGCGCCCAGCCAAGGCAGCCTGCGTCGCAAGCCATAGGACTGGCGTCGCCGGGAACAGGCGGCGGCGGTGCACATTTCCCACAATCCGGGCTCACGCCCAGGACCATGGAAATGATGAGCATTCGCATCCAAAACCCCGCCCCGCGACACCCCCAAGGCGCGCGGACCCCACTGTCCCTGCTGATCTGTGCCCTGTGTGCCGCCCCTGCGTCAGCAGTCTGGGCCGCCGACGAGGACAGGCCCCCTGCCAGGAAAGGCGACACCGAACTAGGCACCGTCACCGTGCGCGCCGCCACCGATGCCGGCACCACCGAAGGCACGGCCCGCTATACCAGCGGCTCCACAGGCACGGCCACGGGCCTGCAACTGTCGGCGCGCGAGACACCGCAGTCGGTCAGCGTGATCACGCGCCAGCTCATGAACGATGCAGGCCAGCTCACGGTCTCGCAGACGCTGGAGGCCTCCGCGCCCGGCCTGTCGGTGAGCCGGAGCGACAGCAACCGCTACCAGTTTTCCTCGCGCGGCTTCGGCGTCAGCAACTTCCAGTTCGACGGGCTGGCCTCGCCCATCAACAGCCTGTGGAACTTCGGCGCCACCGACATGGACACGGCCTTCTACGACCGCGTGGAAATCGTGCGCGGCGCCACGGGCCTGCTCAATGGCTCGGGCGATCCGTCGGCCACGGTGAACTTCGTGCGCAAGCAGCCGCGCGAGACGGCGGGCGGCCATGCCTCGCTGACGCTGGGCCGCTGGAACCTGCGCCGCGCCGAGGCCGATCTGTCCCTGCCGCTGGACCGCGAAGGCCGCGTGCATGGCCGCGTCGTGGCCGTGCAATCGGACAGCGACAGCTACGTCAGCCACTTCGGCCAGCGCAGGCAGGGCCTGTACGCCGTGGTGAGCGCGGCCCTGACGCCCGCCACCCGGCTCGTGACCAGCCTCGAATACCAGAAGAACACCAGCCCCGGCATGGGCGCCGGCTTTCCGCTGTTCCATGCGGACGGCAGCCGCACGGACTTCGACCGCTCGGTGTCCAACAACACGCGCTGGTCGCATTTCGGCACCGAGAACACCACGGCCACGCTGGACCTGACGCACCGGCTGGACAACCGCTGGCTGCTGCGCGCCGCCTACAGCCGCAACGACGGCAACTACGACATGCGCTACGTCTACCGGGGCGGCGCGCCGGACGCCAGCACCGGCCTGGGCATGGCCAACTCCTTCATCAAGTACCGGGGCGACCGCTCGCGCGACAGCCTGCACCTCACGGCCAGCGGCCCGGTCGCGCTCTTCGGGCGCCAGCACGAGATTGCCGTGGGCTTGAACCATGTGCGCGACGACATCGACATCCGCCGCTACGCACCGCTGGGCACGCCGCCCGCCACGGACAACTTCCTCGACTGGCGCAACGGCAGCCTGGCCGAGCCCGGCTGGTCCGATGTCTCCAACGGCGGCGACGACAGCCGCATGCGCCAAAGCGGCGGCTATGCCGTGGGGCGCCTGTCGCTGGCCGATGGCTGGACGGCCGTGGCCGGTGCCCGGCTGAGCCGCTGGTCCACGCGCCAGAACTACTTCGGCAGCCTGCGCGACTACCGCTACAGCAACGAAATCACGCCCTACGCCGGCCTGCTGTGGGACATCGATGCCCGGCACACGGCCTACCTGAGCTACACGGAAATCTTCACACCCCAGAACTACCGCGACAAGCAAGGCAGCATCCTGGACCCCGTCACCGGCCAGGCCTTCGAGCTGGGCCTCAAGGGCTCCTGGCTGCAGGACCGGCTGCAGGGTTCTGCCGCGCTGTTCCAGACCCGCCAGGACAACCTGGCGCAGGACACGGGCGAATTCATCGACGGCACCACGGACCAGAAGGCCTACCGGGGAGTCAAGGGCGCCCAGGTGCGCGGCATCGATCTGGAACTCAGCGGCGAGCCGGCCCGGGGCTGGCGCCTGGGCGCCAGCTACACGCACTACACGGCACGCAGCGCCAGCGGCGCCGCCTTCAACACAACGCACCCGCGCAGCCTGGTCAAGCTCACGGCCATGCGCAGCTTCGAGGGTGCGCTGCAAGGCCTGAGCCTGGGCGGCAACCTGCGCTGGCAAAGCCGCATCTGGCAGAACGTGACCAACCCGCTGCGCCAGAGCGTGCAGGTCGGCCAGGGCAGCTACCTGGTGGTCAACCTCTCGGCCCACTACCGCATCGACCCCACCTGGTCGGCCAGCGTGCAGCTCAACAACCTGCTGGACCGCCAGTACTACAGCCAGATCGGCTTCTACAACCAGGGCTGGTGGGGCGAGCCGCGCAACATGACGGTGAGCCTGAGGGCGGATTTCTGAGCTGCATCGGCATTGGCGTCGGCATGGACATCGGCAATGCCCGCCCCAACCCCGGCGCCGTAACGGGCGCCGGCCCATGCCATGGGGCGCATCGTGCACGTCCACGCAGGCGCCGCAAAGCCGCATGTTCGCGGGCAGTTGCACGGCAGCGCCGGAGGCGGATTCAGCAGCGGTGCGGTCCTTGCCACAGGCGAGTCCAGGAGCCTTGCGCCGTGATGGCAGGCGCAATGACGGGCGCATGTCAACGCAATCCTTCTCATTTGCCGAGCAAGGCCGGACAGGTCATTCGCCCGCCGCATGACGTCCTGCCAAAACATTGATTGACGTCAAGACAGCCACCGCCCAGCATTGGCCCGCCTGAAAAATCCGCCGCTGGCCCCAGCCGCTGCGCCACCAGAACATCGACAAGGAGACATCCCCCATGCCCCGTACCCTTTCACGCAAGCAATTCCTGCGCGCTGCCGCGCTGCTTGGCGCCACTACGCTGCTGCCCCAGGCCTGGGCGGATGCCTACCCGGCCCGGCCCGTCAAGCTGGTCGTGCCCTTCGCCCCTGGCGGCAATACCGATGTGCTGGCGCGCATGGTGGCACAGGGCCTGTCCGAGTCGCTGGGCCAGCCCGTGATCGTGGAAAACATCTCCGGCGCCAACGGCTCCATCGGCGCCAGCCGCGTGGCTTCGGCGGCCAATGATGGCTATACGCTGCTGTTCGGCACGGCCGGCACCCAGGCCATCAACCAGAGCCTGTACAAGAACCTGAGCGAGAAGAACCTGGGCGATTTCGAATACGTGGCCCTGGTCACCACCATCCCCAACGTGCTGGTGGTCAACGAGGCGCGCACGCCCGCCAGGACGGTGAAGGACCTGGTGGCACGCGCCGCCGCGCAAAAGACCGGCATGAGCTATGGCTCGCCGGGCAGCGGCTCCACGGTCCACCTGTCGGGCGAGCTGTTCAAGAGCGCCACCCAGCTGGACATGGTGCATGTGCCCTACAAGGGCAGCGCGCCGGCCCTGACCGACCTGCTGGGCGGCCAGATCGATTTCATCTTCGAGAACGTCACGCCCGCCCTGCCCTTCGTGCAGTCGGGCAAGCTCAAGGCCCTGGCCGTGACCTCGGAGCAGCGCCTGCCCGCCCTGCCCGATGTGCCGACCATGAAGGAAAGCGGCTACCCCGCCTTCGTGACCGGCACCTGGAACGGCGTGCTGGCGCCCAAGGGCACGCCGGCCGCCATCGTCAAGCGGCTGGAGGATGCCACGCTCAAGGTGGCGGGCCATGCCGACTTCAAGTCCAAGGTGACGGCGCTGGGCGGCGAAGTGCGCCTGCTGGACTCCAAGGCCTTCCGCGAATTCACGCGGGCCGAGTACCAGCGCTGGAATGCCATCGTTCAGACGGCGAAGCTGGAGCGGCAATAACGCCGGCTCCGTTCCCCGCCTCCGGCGCCCGCTGGCGGCGGGCCCAGAACGTCTCGTTCGCCCAGCGCGGCTCCAGCGCATAGTAGTGCTCGTGATGGCTGCGGTACGCGGCGCGTATCGGCCGGATCCACGCATCCCAGGCAGGCAACGCACCGGCGTCGCCCGCCAGGCTGCGGCGCACGGCCAGGGCGGCCTCGCTGCCGGTGACCAGGCTATTGAGGAGGCCCTGCGATGCCAGCGGATCGAAGGACAGGCAGGCATCGCCCACGGCCAGCCAATCCGCCCCGCTGGCTGCATCCAGCCATTGCTCGTGGGCGGCGGCCACCCGCAACGGCTCCAGCACCTGGCTGCCCACGCTGCGCGCGCCCACCAGGGCCGTGCGATCGGCCATGTCCAGCAGATCCGCCGTGCTGCGCAGGCGGCGGGCTTCGGGCAGGTCGATATCGGTCTGCCAGGCAATCACGCAACTGCCATCAGGCAGATCGGCGCTGTACCACCAGCCTTCGGCATCCGACTCGATCATGGTGGTGCCTGCATGCTCATGCGATGGCGGCTCCACCCAGGCGTGAAAACAGACCAGGCGGCCGTCGCGGCGGACCTCGGCACCCGCCTGCCGGGCCACCCGGGCCGCGCGGCCCGTGGCATCGACCACGATGCGGCAGGACAGCTCCAACGGGCCGTGCGCCGGGTCGCCCTGCGCCCTATCGATCAGGCAGCGCCAGCGCATGGGTGCGCCCGGTGGCTGGCGCTGCAGGCTGCGCAGCGTGGCGGGCACCAGGCAGGGCACGCCACGGCTGCGCGCAGCCTCCAGCAGCATGGCGTCGAAGCGCTTGCGGTCCAGGTGCCAGCCCGCGCCATGCGGGTCGAACAGTGCGTCCTGAAAGATGACCTCGGAGCTTCCCCACAGTGACCGCCGCGACCAGGCAGGACGGTGGCCCTGTGCCGCGAACGCATCCCACACGCCCAGGTCGGACAGAATCACCCGGGCCGCAGCGGGCAGGGTTTCGCCAATGGCCCGCCCAGCCTGCACGGCGCGTCCTACCAGCGCCACGCGGCAATGCCCTGCCAGCTGCGCGGCAACGGCCGCGCCCGCCGGTCCCGCGCCCACGACGAGCACATCCAGTTCATCCGGCAGCGGCGCGGTGGCCATGGCATGCGCAGACATAGACATGGCCGCCATTCAGCGCGGCAGCACCGGGCCGCGCTGCGTCAGGGCGCGCAGCTGCTCTTCGTTGTCTGCATCGAAGGGCTCGATGCGGGGAGGCGCTTCCTGCCCGGCCGGTTGCACGGCAGTCTTGAGCATGTGCGACGGCGCCGGGGCGATGCGGTTTTCCACCTGCATCACCGGCGGGAAGTCCTTGTCGCCACGCGGGCCCGGCCGATTCTCGATGACGCCCATGTCACCGAAGTGGCTGATCATGCGGTTGATCTCGCTCTCATAGCCTCCCTCGCCCAGCGTGCGGAACCACGACTCGCGCCGGTTGAAGGCGGCGACACGCTGCTCGCGCGGCAGCTCGGTATCAATGACCTTTTCATAGGCCTCCTGCGTCAGCACCTGATTGGGCACGCGGGCCGGCCAGAACGTGGGCAGGTAGGGGTCGTAGCGCGGGCCGTAGCCGGCGTAGTAGCCGCTGCGGCAGCTGGCGGTGTCGGTCTGCCAGGGAACGGCCATCCAGCGCGTGAGGTCGCCGGCCACCTGCGCATACAGCGGCCCGCTCTCGGACAGCGCCACGGCGGGGGTGAGCCGCGAGCCGTAGAGCTGCAGCTCGGGCGGGTTCTCGGCCGCCTCGCGGATGCGAAATGGCGCCCGGTACATGCTGGCGTGGCGCATGGGCCAGGTGATCTCGCAACCCGGGTGAAAGGCATCGGCCAGGCAGTCGTCCATGGCGGCATGGTCGAGCATGGTGGGCTGCTCCTGCAGCGGCACATCGGACAGCTGGGCCGGGTACTTCTGGCCGGGCGTCCAGTCGGAGAGAAAGTGGCCTGCGGCCCACAGGTCCAGCATCCTCAGCTGCGTGGCCGTCAGCGCCGCATGCTGGCGCGGCGTGTCGGCCGGCGGCACGGCCATGGCGTCGCCATACAGCCAGGGCCAGGGCTGGGGGGATGCGCCGTCCCGGTCAAAGCGCCGGAAGGCATTGGCCACCTGCTGGCGCAGCTCGGCCCAGGTCGTGCCCGGGCTGTTGAGCCTGGCGATCCACGCCTCGTCATCCGCACTGGCGGCGGCACCCCAGCCGAACTGGGCGGCAAAGCCCTTGTTCGCCCACTGCAGGCTGCTCTGGCGCTGGAGTATGGGCAGGATGTGCCGGCTGAAGGAGACCTGCAGCGGAAACGCAGCCATGCCCGAGCGGATGAAAACATCCTCCATCAGGTCCTTCATGGTGCGCACCGACTTCATCTGCGGGCCGTAGTTGGGCGGCGCAACCGTGACCCATGCCGCATCCACCGGCACGGAAACGCCGGCCACGACGACCTTCGCGCGCACCGGGCCATCGGCCACATCGTCATGCCAGCCCTCGTTGTTCGCAAACGTGGTGGCCTTGGAGCCATCCACGGAGGCAGAGACGCCCCGGCCTCCCAGCACGAGAAGCTGGCCCGTCTTTTCAATGCGCAATTCGCCCAGATACACCGGCTTGCCGCAGAAACTGCCGCTATCGAATGCCACCGGGGCCGAGCCTTTGGCAATTCGGCGGGCTCCGGGCCGAATGGCCAGGCTTTTCCGGTCCTTCACCGTGGCATTGCGCAAAATCGTGGGATCGGCCGCTGCGGCTTCAGGCACGTCCAGCGCCAATTGGAATTGATACCAGGCGGCCTTGGTATTGGCCAGTTCGACTTCCCATTCGATTTCGTCCTGGTCGGCCGTGAGTTCACGCACCACCTCGCCTGCGGCGTTGTAGCCGTAGATGCGAAAGCGCGCAGCCTGGCGCTTGAGCGCGCCCTGCGCATCACGCAGGCTGCCCGGCGCCATGGGCGGCACATGCATCAGCTCGGGGCCGACATAGTACTCATCCGGGCTATTGCCAATACGCGCCACACCAATTCCCGGGTGTATGGCAGCACGCACAATGGTGGAGTCGATTCCCATTTGTCGCCCTTTCAGTTGCTGAGGCACTGATTGCAACAAACGGTATCAAAAATGCCGAGACAAAGTTAATTATCGGGAATCGACAATCCATAGCAACGCGCAAATCGATTCATATGAACCCATTGGCGCGAAAGATGCCGAATCGCTATTGATAATGAATTGGCAAGATAAATACCGGTTCACAGCAGCACGATGTCGTACTGCTCCTGTGCCATGGCGGTCTCGGCCTGCAGCGAGATGGGTTTCTTGATGAAGTCGGACAGGCCGGCCAGGTGCTGGCTTTCCTCGTCCAGGAACATCTCGACCACCTTGGGCGAGGCCACGATGCGGAACTCGCGCGGGTTGAACTGGCGCGCCTCGCGCAGGATTTCGCGCAGCACCTCGTAGCAGACGCTGCGCACGGTCTTCACATGGCCCTTGCCCTGGCAGACCGGGCAGGATTCGCACAGCATGTGGGCCAGCGATTCGCGCGTGCGCTTGCGCGTCATCTCCACCAGGCCCAGCTGCGAGAAGCCACCTGCCATGGTCTTGACCCGGTCGCGCCCGAGCTGGCGCTTGAATTCGGACAGCACCTCGGCCTGGTGGTCGTCGCGCACCATGTCGATGAAATCCACGATGATGATGCCGCCCAGGTTGCGCAGGCGCAGCTGGCGCGCGATCTGGTGGGCGGCTTCCAGGTTGGTCTTGAAGATGGTGTCGTCGAAGTTGCGCGCGCCCACGTAGCCGCCGGTATTGACGTCCACCGTGGTCAGCGCCTCGGTCTGGTCCACGATCAAGTAGCCGCCCGACTTGAGGTCCACCCGCCGGCCCAGCGCGCGGGCGATTTCCTCGTCGATGGCGAACAGATCGAAGATGGGCCGCTCGCCGCGGTAATGCTGCAGCTTGGGCACGGCCGCCGGCATGTACTCCTGCCCGAAGGTCATGAGCAGGGCGAACTGCTCCTTGGAGTCGATGCGGATGCTCTGGGTGCCTTCGCCCACCAGATCGCGCAGCACGCGCTGCAGCAGGTTCAGGTCCTGGTGCAGCAGCGACATGGGCGGCAGGCGCACCGAGGCCTCCTTGATGCGGCTCCAGGTCTTGCGCAGGTAGCGGATGTCGTCGGCCAGCTCGGCGTCGCTGGAGTCCTCGCCATTGGTGCGCAGGATGAAGCCGCCGCCCCCGCCGGTTTCCTTGGTGCCGACCAGGCCCTGCAGCCGGGCGCGCAGCGCGTCGCGCTCGCCCTGCGGGATTTTCTGCGAGATGCCGATGTGGTCGTCCTGCGGCAGCAGCACCAGCAGGCGTCCCGCAATGCTGATCTGCGTGGACAGGCGCGCGCCCTTGGTGCCGATCGGATCCTTGATGACCTGCACCATGATGGTCTGGCCCTCGAAAACCTGCTTTTCGATGGGCACGACAGGCATGTCCTTGCGCGCGAACATGGGGGCCTCGCCCCCTTCCTGCCGCTGCCAGACATCGGCCACGTGCAGGAAGGCCGCGCGCTCCAGGCCGATGTCGATGAAGGCCGACTGCATGCCCGGCAGCACACGCGAGACCTTGCCCAGGTACACGTTGCCGACCAGGCCGCGCTCCAGCGGGCGCTCCATGTGCAGTTCCTGGACGGCGCCGTTCTCGATGATGGCCACGCGCGTTTCCTGTGGCGACCAATTGATCAGAATGTCTTGCTGCATGCTGTGCCTGTGGTGTGCTTTGTCGTTTGTATTTCTCGGCCGGAGCGGCCCGGCAGACATCTTGCCGTGCCGCGCGCTGCCGTCGGCCGTGCGCGCCTGCCTGCACGCCCCTCGGGGCCCAGGTCGGGGAGCTGGCCTACAGCGCCCAGCCCAGCTCGCGCAACAGCGCCGCCGTCTCGAACAGCGGCAGGCCCATGATGCCCGAGTAGCTGCCTTGCAGCCACTGCACATGGGCCGCCGCACGGCCCTGTATGCCATAGGCACCGGCCTTGCCCATGGGCTCGCCCGAGGCCACGTAGGCATCGATCTGCTGAGCGCTCATGGCCGCAAAGCGAACCCGGGAGACCGACAGCGCAGCCAGGCGCCGCGCGCCATGCTGTATGGCCACGGCCGTCAGCACCTCATGCTCTCGGCCCGCAAGCCCCGTCAGCATGCGGCGTGCATCGTCGGCATCGGCGGGCTTGCCCAGAATGCGGCCGTCGAGCGCCACCGTGGTGTCCGAGCAGAGCACGGGAGCGGCAGCCAGCGCACGGCGCGCGTGGCGGGCCACGGCAGCGTCGAGCTTGAGTGCGGTCACGCGCTGCACGTAGTCGCGCGCTGCCTCGCCGGCCAGCTCGGCTTCCATGGCCTCGGCATCTTCGGCGATGTCGCCATCCGCATTGGGCAGCAAAAGCTCATGGGCCACGCCCAGCTGCTCCAGCAGTTGGCGGCGGCGGGGGCTTTGGGAGGCTAGGTAGATGAAGGGCGGCATGATGAAAATGAGAAATGCCTTCAGCCCTTTGTATCAAAGCGCCGAAGGCTATCAAAATCATAGTATCACGAGATCTTCCGATCCGCATGACACCGCCGCTGCCGCTATTCCCGGTGGTAGGGATGGCCGGCGTTGACCGACCAGGCACGGTACAGCTGCTCGATAAGGAGCACCCGCACCATGGCATGCGGCAGGGTCAGGTCCGACAGGCGTATGCGCTCGTGTGCGGCCTGCCTGAAGGCGGGGTCCAGACCGTCCGGGCCTCCGATGATGAGGGCCACGTCATCGCCCTCCAGCTGCCAGCCCTGCAGGCGCTGGGCCAGGGCTTTGGTCGTCAGATTGGTGCCGCGCTCATCGAGCACCACGATGCGCGTGCCGCGCGGAATGGCGGCCTCGATGCGCTTGCGCTCGGCCGCGTACAGGGTCTCGACCGTCTTGGAGCCGCGTGGCTCCGTCTTGACGGCCTTGAGCTCCACCTTGAGTTCCGGAGGAAAACGCTTGGCGTAGTCGTCGTAGGCTGTCTGCGCCCAGTCGGGCACATGCTGGCCCACGGCCACGATCAACAGCTTCATGCAGCGTCAGCCCTGAACCGCTCAGGCCTTGGCGCGGGGAGCGCGCTTGGCTGCCGGCTTGGCGACAGGCTTGGCAGCGGCGCCAGCCTTGGCCTTGGCGGGGGCGCGGTTGACCACCACGGTCTTGATGGCCTTGGGCGCCGCCGTCTTGCCGGCCGGCGACTTGGCTGCGGCCGACTTCACAGCAGCCGACTTTGCGGCAGCCGGCTTTGCCGCTGCGGAACGGGGTGCAGCGGCCTTGGCAGGGGCCGCCTTCTTGGCAGCGGGCTTCTTGGCGGCGGCGGAGGCTGCGCCAGAAGCGGCCTTCTTGGCTGCAGGCTTGGCAGCGGTTGCCGCCGCCTTCTTGGTTGCAGCCTTCTTGGCCTTTTCTTCCGCCTTGTCGGTGGCAGCCGAGCGCGTGGGCTTGGGAGCGCCCAGCTTCAGGCGCACAGGCGTCTCGCCCCAGATCTCTTCCAGGCGGTAGTACTGGCGGATGGCCGGCTGCATGACATGGACCACGGCCTGGCCGCAGTCCACGATGATCCACTCGCCGTTTTCTTCGCCTTCCTGGCGCGGCACGGGGAACCCGGCCTGCTTGACGGCGTCGCGCACGCTGGAGGCCAGCGCCTTGGTCTGGCGGTTGGAGGTGCCCGCAGCCACGATCACGCGCTCGAACAGCGGCGAGAGCTTTTCGGTATTGAAGACCTGGATGTCTTGGGCCTTGACGTTTTCGAGGCCGTCAACAATGGCGCGTTGCAGCTTGGTCACGTCGCGCTTGGCTGCGGAATCCGATTTGGTGGAAGTGGTCATCAGGCGGTGATCAATGGAATAGGAATGGGATCAATATAGCGCGAGCGCCGTGCGGCCCGTAGAGGGCTGGGCTGTAGCGGCGCTCCAAAATGCATGGAGTTCGCCCACAGATCGCCGGAAGATTTCGCGCCGAAGAAAGTGGAGAACGCAGCCAACGCTGCGCCTCAAGCTATTGAAATTATAGTTTTGCCGCCTATTCCCTTGCACGCGCGGATTTCGCCACGCCGCTCGGGATGGTGGCTTTCGGGCTCAAAGCCAGTCGCGAGGCACCAGGAATTGCTCCAGCAAAGCGCGCTCGGGGGTGCCGGGCGCGTCCTCGCGCTGGTAGCTCCAGCTCGCATGCGGTGGCATGGACAGCAAGATGGACTCCGTGCGCCCGCCGGACTGCAGGCCGAAGTGCGTGCCCCGGTCCCAGACCAGGTTGAACTCCACATAGCGGCCGCGGCGGTAGCGCTGGAAATCGACCTGCTGCTGCCCGTAGTCCATGGCCTGGCGGCGCTCGACGATGGGAAGGTAGGACTCCAGAAAGGCATCGCCCACCGAGCGCAGCATGTCGAAACTGCGCGCCTGGCCCAGTTCCGAGAAGTCGTCGAAGAAGATGCCGCCGATGCCGCGCTGCTCGTTGCGGTGCTTCAGGCGGAAGTACTCGTCGCACCAGGTCTTGAAGCGCGGGTAGAGCGTGTCGCCAAAAGGCGCCAGCGCATCCCGGCAGACGCGGTGAAAGTGCTGTGCATCTTCCTCGAAGCCGTAGACCGGCGTCAGGTCCATGCCGCCGCCGAACCAGCAGGTGGGTTCGTTGCCCGGCTGCCCTGCCGCACCTGAGCCGGCCGAACCTGAGCCGGCCGCACCTGAGCCGGCTGCAATCATTCGCACATTCATGTGCACCGTAGGCACAAAAGGATTGCGCGGATGGAAGACCAGGGACACGCCCATGGCCTCGAACGGCGCACCGGCCAGCTCAGGCCGGTGCTGCGTGGCCGAGGGCGGCAGCTGCGGCCCGCGCACATGCGAGAAGCCACAGCCCGCGCGCTCGAACACGCGGCCGCCTTCCATGATGCGGGTGATGCCATCGCCCTGCAGGCGCTCGCCGGGGCCCTTGCTCCAGGCGTCGGACAGAAAGCGTGCACCGCCCTCGCCTTCCACCTGTTCCAGCGCCTGCGTGATGCGGGCCTGCAGGCCCGTCAGGTACTCGCGCACCAGGGCCACGGGCAGCGCCTGCCCGGTCGATTGCTCTGCCATGGACTCAGTTCTTCACGGCACGGAAGCCGATGTCGCGGCGGTACTGGGCACCATCGAAATGGATGCCACGCGCCACGTCATAGACCTTTTGCTGGGCCTGCTTGACGCTGTCGGCCAGCACGGTGACGCACAGTACGCGGCCACCGCTGGTGACGGGCACACCGTCCTTGAGCTGGGTGCCGGCATGGAAGACCATGGCATCGGCGGCGTCCTGCGGCAGCCCGCTGATGGCATCGCCCTTGCGCGGGTCCTCGGGGTAGCCTGCTGCGGCCATGACCACGCCCAGCGCCGTGCGGCGGTCCCATTGCAGCTCGACCTGGTCGAGCTTGGCATCGGTGGCCGCCAGCATGACGTCCACCAGATCGCTCTTGAGACGCATCATGATGGGCTGGGTCTCGGGGTCGCCCATGCGGCAGTTGAACTCCAGCGTCTTGGGATGGCCGGATGCATCGATCATCAGGCCCGCATACAGGAAGCCGGTGTAGGGAATGCCGTCCTTTTCCATGCCGCGGATGGTCGGCAGGATGATCTCGCGCATGGCGCGGGCATGCACGTCGGCCGTGACCACGGGCGCGGGCGAGTAGGCGCCCATGCCACCCGTGTTCGGGCCCTGGTCGCCGTCCTTCAGGCGCTTGTGGTCCTGGCTGGTCGCCAGGGCCAGGACGTTCTTGCCGTCGCACAGCACGATGAAGCTGGCTTCCTCGCCGGCGAGGAATTCCTCGATCACCACGCGGGCGCCGCCGTCGTTGTGGGCCACGCCGTACTTGTTGTCCACGAGCATGAAGTCCACGGCGTCGTGGGCTTCCTGCAGCGTGGTCGCAACGACCACGCCCTTGCCTGCGGCCAGGCCGTCGGCCTTGACCACGATAGGCGCACCCAGGCGATCCACATAGGCGTGGGCAGCAACCGGATCGGTGAAAGTCTCGTAGAGCGCCGTGGGGATGCCGTGGCGCGCCATGAAGTCCTTGGAGAAGGCCTTGGAGCTTTCCAGCTGGGCGGCCGCCTTGGAGGGGCCGAAGATGCGCAGGCCATGGGCACGGAACTCATCGACCACGCCGGCCGCCAAAGGCGCCTCGGGGCCCACCACGGTCAGCGCGACCTTCTCGGCCTGCGCCCACTCGCGCAGCGCCTGCGGGTCGGTGATGTTGAGGTTCTCCACCTTGCCGCCGGCCAGGCCCGTGCCACCGTTGCCGGGGGCCACATAGACCTTGGTCGATTTCGGCGATTCAGCCAGTTTCCACGCCAGGGCGTGCTCGCGGCCTCCGCCACCAATCACAAGAATTTTCATAGTTCAGCGTTGTGGTAGACGTCCTGTACGTCATCCAGGTCTTCGATCATGTCCAGCAGCTTTTGCATGCGGGCTGCGTCATCGCCTTGCAGGGCGATGGTGTTTTCCGGGCGCATGGTGACTTCAGCCACCTCCGGCGTCAGGCCCTTGGCCTGCAGCGCGTCGCGCACGGTTTCGAACTCGGCGGGTGCGGTCAGCACCTCGATGGCCCCCTCATCATCGGTGATCACGTCCTCGGCACCGGCCTCCAGCGCCACTTCCATGATCTGGTCCTCGTCGCTTCCGGGAGCAAAGATCAGTTGTCCGACATGCTTGAACTGGAAGGACACGGAACCCTCCGTGCCCATGTTGCCACCGTACTTGCTGAAGGCATGACGCACATCCGCCACAGTGCGCACGCGATTGTCGGTCATGGTGTCCACGATGATCGCCGCGCCGCCAATGCCGTAGCCTTCGTAGCGGATTTCCTCGTAGGTCACGCCTTCGAGATTGCCCGTGGCCTTGTCGATGTTGCGCTTGATGTTGTCGGCCGGCATGTTGGCCGCCTTGGCCTTTTCCACCGCCAGGCGCAGGCGCGGGTTGGCGCTGAGATCGCCCCCTCCCGTGCGTGCCGCCACCATGATTTCACGGATGATGCGAGTCCAGACCTTGCCGCGCTTTTCGTCCTGGCGGCCTTTGCGGTGCTGGATATTGGCCCATTTACTGTGTCCTGCCACAGGCTGTCCTTTGATATTGATTTAACCTTGCGGCTGGGATTTTACTTTTGACCGCATGCTCCCCCGAGGAAACCCGAAATGGCCGCTCCACTTCTGATCGCCCGCCACTCTGCCACAGAATGCCTGCTGCTGCCCGCACTGGCCAATCGACATGGCCTGATCACCGGCGCCACGGGCACCGGAAAGACCGTGACGCTGCAGAAAATGGCGGAAGGCTTCTCCGAAATCGGCGTGCCGGTGTTCATGGCCGACATCAAGGGCGACCTGTCGGGCATCAGCCAAAGCGGCAGCACCGGCGCCAAGATGGCGGCTTCGCTGCAGGAGCGCGGCATCGAGATTCCTCAGCCCCTGGCCTGCCCCACCACGCTGTGGGACGTGTTCGGCGAGCTGGGCCATCCGGTGCGCGCCACGGTTTCGGACATGGGGCCGCTGCTGATCGGGCGCATGCTGGCCCTGAACGACACGCAGATGGGCGTGCTCAACCTGGTCTTCAAGATTGCCGACGACAACGGACTGCTGCTGCTGGACCTCAAGGACCTGCGGTCCATGCTCCAGCACGTGGGCGACAACGCCAAGCAGTTCACCACCGAGTACGGCAACATCAGTGCCGCCAGCGTGGGGGCCATACAGCGCGGGCTGGTGGCCATCGAGTCGCAGGGCGGCGACAAATTCTTTGGCGAGCCCATGCTCGACATCAACGACCTGATGCAGACCGATGCGGGCGGCAAGGGCGTGGTCAACATCCTGGCGGCCGAGAAGCTGATGAATTCCCCGCGCCTGTACTCCACCTTCCTGCTGTGGATGCTGTCCGAGCTGTTCGAGCGCCTGCCCGAGATCGGCGACCCCGACAAGCCCAAGCTGGTCTTCTTCTTCGACGAGGCCCACCTGCTGTTCAACGATGCGCCCAAGGTGCTGCTCGAACGCATCGAGCTGGTGGTGCGCCTGGTGCGCTCCAAGGGCGTGGGCGTGTATTTCGTCACGCAAAACCCGATGGACGTGCCCGACACCGTGCTGGCCCAACTGGGCAATCGCGTGCAGCATGCGCTGCGCGCCTTCACGCCGCGCGACCAGAAGGCCGTCAAGGCCACGGCCACCACGATGCGGCCCAAGCCGGGGCTGGACATCGAGGCCGCCATCACGGAGCTGGCCGTGGGCGAGGCCCTGGTGAGCTTCCTCGATGAAAAGGGCCGCCCCGGCATCACCGAACGCGCCTATGTCATTCCACCGGGCAGCCAGATCGGTCCGATCAGCGAGGAGCAGCGCAAGGTCTTGCTGGCGCAATCGCTGGTGGCAGGTGTCTATGAAAAGGCGGTGGACCGCGAATCGGCCTACGAAGTGCTGCGCGGACGCACGGCAGCATCCGGCGACGGGGCCTCGCCGGCAGGCCCTGCCGGAGCCGCACCCGCCGCCAGCGAAGGCGGCGGCGCCATGATGGACGGGCTCAAGGACCTTCTGTTCGGCACCACAGGCCCGCGCGGAGGCAAGCACGACGGCCTGGTTCAGACCATGGCCAAGTCCACCATGCGCACCATGGGCAATTCGCTGGGCAAGGAAATCCTGCGCGGCGTGCTCGGCGGCATCCTGGGCAACAAGAAGCGCTGAAGCGCTGGCGCACCGGCACTGCGCCGCATCAAACACCATAGCACCCAGCCGTTGCCATGCAACGGCTGGCGCATTTCAGGGCGCTGAAAGCCTGCGCATGCGGCTATGATCGAAACCGCCTCCATCCACTTTGCGGAACCGCACGCCATGACGACGAACAGCCCTCCCTCGCTGCCCACCTATGACGACGTTGCCGCCGCAGCCGGCCGGCTGGAGGGCGTGGCCCACCGCACCCCCATACTGCGCAGCCGCACCGCCGACGAGCTGCTGGGCGCCCAGCTGTTCTTCAAGTGCGAGAACCTGCAGCGCACGGGTGCCTTCAAGATACGCGGCGCCTACAACGCGCTGTCGCAGTTCACGCCCGAGCAGCGCAAGCGCGGCGCCCTGGCCTTCTCTTCGGGCAACCATGCCCAGGCCGTGGCACTGGCCGCGCAGATGCTGGACATGCCCGCGCTCATCGTCATGCCCGAGGATGCGCCTGCCTCCAAGATGGCGGCCACCCGCTCCTACGGCGCCCAGGTGGTGACCTATGACCGCTTCACCGAGGACCGCGAAGCCATCTCCCGGCGCCTGGCCGACGAGCGCGGCATGACGCTGATCCCGCCGTTCAACCACCGCGACGTGATTGCCGGCCAGGGCACGGCGGCCAAGGAATTGTTCGAGGAGGTGCCCGATCTGGACTACCTGTTCGTCTGCCTGGGCGGCGGCGGCCTGCTGTCGGGCAGCCTGCTGGCAGCCGGACAGCTCTCCCCGCGCTGCAAGGTCTACGGCGTCGAGCCCCAGGCCGGCGACGATGCCCGCCAGTCGCTGCGCGCAGGCCGGATCGTGCAGATCCCCACGCCCCACACCATTGCCGACGGCGCGCAGACCCAGTCCATCGGCGATATCACATTCGCCATCATCCGCGAGCATGTCGAAGATATCCTGGCCGTGGCGGACGAGCATCTGGTGCAGGCCATGCGCTTTTACGCGGAACGCAAGAAAATCGTGGTCGAACCCACGGGTGCGCTCTCGCTGGCGGGCGCCCTGCATGGCGGGGTTGCGCTGTCGGGCGCACGCGTGGGCATTCTCATCAGCGGCGGCAATGTGGACCTGGCGCGCTACGCGCGCTTTCTGCACGACTGAACCGACCCCTGGCGCCGGCCCCAAAATACCGGCGCCCTTTTTTCCAGAAGAAAACCATGAGTACTCTGCACCTGATCGACCACCCGCTGGTCCAACACAAGCTCACGCTGATGCGCCGCAAGGAAGCCAGCACCAACAGCTTCCGCCGCATGCTGGGCGAGCTGTCCACGCTGATGGCCTACGAGATCACGCGCGACATGCCGCTGCAGGACATCGAGATCGAGACCCCGCTGGAGACCATGACCGGCAAGGTCATCGACGGCAAGAAGCTGGTGCTGGTGTCCATCCTGCGCGCCGGCAACGGTTTCCTCGACGGCATGCTCAACGTCGTGCCCGGCGCGCGCATTGGCCACATCGGCCTGTACCGCGACCCCGAGACGCTGCAGCCCGTCGAGTACTACTTCAAGATGCCCTCCGAGATGGAAGAGCGCGACGTGCTGGTCGTCGATCCCATGCTGGCCACGGGCAATTCGGCCGCCGCCGCCGTGGCGCGCCTGAAGCAGCTGAATCCGAAGTCCATCAAGTTCATGTGCCTGCTGGCCGCGCCCGAAGGCGTGGCCACCATGCAGAAGGCCCATCCCGACGTGGACATCTACACGGCCGCCGTGGACCGCCAGCTGGACGCCCACGGCTACATCCTGCCGGGCCTGGGCGATGCGGGCGACCGAATCTTCGGCACCAAGTGAGCCGCCGGGCGCTGGGCGCCTGCACCCACAAAAAAGCCGCACGATGTGCGGCTTTTTTGCTTGGCAGCGGGGATAGCGTCATCAATCCACCAGGCCCGCGTAGACGTTCTGCACGTCATCGTCGTTCTCGATGCCGGCCAGGAAGTCCTGCACTTCCTCCTGCTGCTCAGCCGACAGGCTGGCCATGCTGACCGGCGTCTTGGCCTTGTAGCCCAGCTTGGCCGACAGCACCTTGAAGCCCTGGGCCGGCAGCGCCTTGCTCACGGTATCGAGGTCGGTGGGGTCGGTGATGAACAGCGTCGTGCCCTCTTCCTCGCCGGGCTCGAAGTCCTGTGCACCGGCCTCGATGGCGGCCAGTTCGGCATCGGCGCCGCCTTCGGGCTCGCCTTCGATCATGCCCACATGGTCGAAGTCCCAGGCCACGGCCGTCATCTGGCCCTTGCGAAAGCACACACGCATGTTGGGCGCCGTGCGGTTCACGTTGTCGGTCAGGCACTCGATCATCACCGGCACGCGGTTGGGGCCGTAGCCTTCATAGACCACGCGCTCGTAGTTGACGGCATCGGCACCCACGCCCGAGCCCTTCTTGATGGCACGCTCGAGCGTGTCCTTGGGCATGGAGGCCTTGCGTGCGGCTTCCACCGCCATGCGCAGGCGCGAGTTGCCTGCCGGATCGGCGCCGGCGCGCGCCGCGACGATGATTTCCTTGACAAGCTTGCCAAACAGCTTTCCCTTGGCGTCGGCGACCAGCGCCTTGCCCTTTGCTTTCCATTGCGCGCCCATGGCTGCTTTTCCCTTGCGGATTCTCTGGTGGGTAGGAGGCGCCGCCGCCCGCCCCCGCAGGGACCCGGCCCGGCGCCGAAAGAGCGCTGTTTATACACCCGCGCAAGTGGCTGCGCGGGCTTTTTGCGCAGTGGTTGACAGGTCGCCGCAGGCTCTGGTGGCGTCGTGCATGATGCTGGCTTGTGCGAAGCCCCCTGCCTGCGCTGCACCGCCGCCGACGTCAACGGCGGTGCATCCGGCTTCCCGTCTTGTCCCCTCATCACAGGAGCATCGGCATGCCGCCATCCCTATCCGCCGCCCTCGCCATCAGCACCCTGGGCCTGTCCGGCGCACTGTGGGCCGCCAGCCCCAACCTCTCCACAGAAATCGTCGCCGAAGGCCTGGAGCACCCCTGGGCCATGGCTTTCCTGCCGGATGGGCGCTACCTGGTGACCGAGCGGCCGGGCCGCATGCGCATCGTGCAGGGCGACGGAAGGCTGGGCGCTCCCCTGGCGGGCCTTCCGGCCGTGGAGGCCGCAGGCCAGGGCGGCCTGCTGGACGTGGTGCTGGACAGCGACTTCGCGCGCAACCGCCAGCTGTACTTCTGCTACTCCGAGCCCGGCAGCGGCGCCGACAGCGGCAAGAACAGCACGGCGCTGGCCAGCGCCCGGCTGTCCGACGATGCCAGCCGGCTGGAGCAGGTGAAAGTGCTGTTCTCGCAGCGCCCCAGGTACGCGAGCGCATTGCATTTCGGCTGCCGCATCGTGGAGCGCAGGGTGGACGGCAAGAGCGATGGCACGCTGTTCCTGGCGCTGGGCGAGCGCTCGCGCTACAAGGAAGAGGCCCAGAACCTGCAAAGCCACCTGGGCAAGATCGTGCGCATTGCCAAGGACGGCAGCGTACCCAGGGACAACCCCTTTGTCGGCCGCGCGGATGCCTGGCCCGAGATCTGGAGCTACGGCCACCGCAACGCCCAGGGCGCGGCGCTGGCGCCCGATGGCAGCCTGTGGATGCATGAGCACGGCCCGCAGGGCGGCGACGAGGTCAACCGGCCCGAGCCCGGCAAGAACTACGGCTGGCCCGTGATCACCTACGGCGAGAACTATGGCGGCGGCAAGATCGGCGCCGGCATCACGCGCAAGGAGGGCATGGAGCAGCCGCTGCACTACTGGGTGCCGTCGATCGCCCCCTCAGGCATGGCCTTTGTGACCAGTGACCGGTATGGGGCGCAATGGAAGGGATCGCTGGTCGTGGGCTCGCTCAAGTTCCAGCGGCTGGAGCGCCTGACGATCAGGTCTGGGAAGGTGACGGCCAGCGAGCAGGTGCTGCCGCGCCTGGGCCAGCGCGTGCGCGATGTGCGCCAGGGACCGGACGGCTGGCTTTACCTGCTGACGGACGCCCAGGGCGGGCAGTTGCTGCGCGTCACCGCCACGCCCTGAGTCCCGTCACGCGCGGCGGCTCACTGCACGGTGATGCCGTTGGCCTTGACCACGGCATCCCAGCGCTTGCGCTCGGCGGCCACGAAGCCCGTGAAGGCGGCGGAGGAGCTGCCCACGGGCGTCAGGCCCAGTTTCTCCAGGCTGGCGCGCGTGGCCGGCAGGGCCAGGGCCTTTTGCACCAGGTCCTGCAGCTTCTGCACGGTCTCGGGCGCGGCGCCTGCGGGCAGGAAGAAACCGTTCCACTCCGTGACCTCGAAGCCCTTGATGCCGCTTTCCGCCACCGTGGGCACGTCGGGCAGGTCCGGCATGCGCTTGGCCGAGGACACGGCCAGCGCCTTGAGCTTGCCGCCCTTGACATAGTTGATGCTGGAGGCGGCGTTGGCAAAGTACACATCGACCTGGCCGCCCATGACATCGACGATGGCGGGCGCCCCGCCCTTGTAGGGAACGTGGACGGCATCGAACTTGGCGTCTGCCTTGAGCAGTTCCGTCGCCATCTGGGCCAGGCTACCCGGGCCGTAGGAGGCATAGGTGAGCCTGCCGGGCTTTTGCCGCGCGGCATTCATGAAGTCGGCCAGGCTGTTGTAGGGCGAGGATGGCGCTGCCACGAGGATGTTGGGCACGCTGATGGCCTGGGACACCGCAATGAAATCCTTGGCCGGGTCATAGGGCAGCTTGCGCAACGCGGGGTTGATGGCGAAGGACGATGCGTCATACAGCACCGTATAGCCGTCGGCCTTGGCGCGCGCCACGAGGGCGGCACCAATGGCGCCGCTGGCGCCGGCCTTGTTGTCCACCACCACGGTCTGGCCCGAGACCTCGCCCAGCGCCTTGGCGATGATGCGCGCCGCATTGTCCGCACCGCCGCCGGCCGAGAACGGCACGACGACCGTGATGGCCTGCGCGGCCGGATAGTCGGCCGCATGCAGCGTGCCCTGGAAAAGTCCCAGTCCCAGTCCCAGCCCCAAGGCCAGCACCGTCATGGCGGGCCGCAATGTCTTGATCTTCTTCACGTTTCTGTCTCCTGTTGCTCCATGGTGAAAACCTGGGCTGCGAGGCTTGCGTGCCCCGCGCCCTCAATCGAATCCGTACAGCTCGGCGGCGTTGTCCACCAGCACGCGGGCGCGCAGCGCCGCATCGGGAATCCAGCGTGACAGCAGCGCCAGCAGCATGGGGGTCTGCGGCGGATGGGCAGCTTCGGTGACATGGGGCCATTCGCTGCCCCAGACCAGGCGCTGCGGGGCCTCGGCCACCCAGGCCTGCGCCAGCGCGTCGCAATCGGCATAGCCTGCGGCCAGGCCCGCCCGGCTGTTCAGATACGGGCCCGAGAGCTTGACCCAGGCCCTGCCCTGCTGCACCAGCCCACGGACCACACCGAAGGCGGGCTGGTGCACGCCTGCGCCGTCAGTGCTGTCAGCCAGCCGCGCCATGTGGTCGAACACCAGGGTGCATGGCAGCCGCTGCAGCAGCGCCGCATGGGCCGCGATCTGGTTGGCCAGCCAGTGCAGCTGCACATGCCAGCCCAGCGGGGCAATGCGCTCGGCCAACGGCTCCAGCATGTCCAGCCGCACGGCTGCATCGTGCTCGGTGTGCAGCGAAAAGCGGATGCCGCGAATGCCGCCGTCATGCAGCGCCTGCAGCTGGGCGTCGGTGCTCTCGGGGTGCACTACGGCAATGCCACGCGTGCTTGCAGCGCCCAGCGACTGGATGGCGTGCAGCGTGGCCCGGTTGTCCGTGCCATGCGCACGCGGCTGGACGATGACGGCGCGCTCCAGCCCCATGGCGCCGCGCAGCTGCGCATAGTCGGCAGCCGTGGCATGGGCACCAAAACGCGTATCAAAACGCGTATGAAAGCGCGGATCGAAGACATGCAGATGGGCGTCGCAGGCTCCAGCGGGCAGTGCGTGCATCAGAGGCTCTCTTGCGCGGCGGCCTTCAGCGCCTCGGTATGCTGGCCCAGCGTGGGCGCGGCAAAGGCCGGCGGGCCGGGCGTGCGGTCGAACTCCACGGCGCCGGCAAAGCCCCGGTAGCTGCCCAGGGTCGGATGCTCGAAACGGGTGACCATGCCTTCGGCCTGCACCTGCGGGTCGTCGAACATGTCTTCCACCGTGCGCGCCGCCGCGCAGGGCACTTCCTCGCCGAACAAGGCCTCCCATTCCAGCGCGCTGCGCCCCGCCAATGCCTGGCGCAGCAGGGGCACCAGCACGTCGCGGTGCTGGGCGCGCTTGCGCACGGAGTCGTAGCGCTCGTCACCGGCCAGCTCGGGCAGCCCCAGCTTGCGGCACAGCGCCTCCCAGAAATGCGCGGTATTGGCCGAGATGTAGAGATAACCTTCGCGCGTCGGGTGGATGCCCGTGATGCCGCCGGAGCGCATGTCGCGCCCCACCTCGCGCGGCTCGCCCTCGGCCCAGACCATGCGTGCGGACTGCATGGTCAGCGCCGCGCGCAGCAGCGACACGCCCACATGCTGGCCCAGCCCGCTTTTCTCGCGCTCGTACAGCGCCGACGACACGCCGCCCGCCACCAGGGCCGAGGCGTAGTAGTCCACCACGGAGCCGTAGAGAATCTCGGGCGGCCCGCCAGCCTTGCCCTGCATGGCGCACATCCCGGTCATGGTCTGCAGCACCTGGTCGTAACCCGCCTTGGCCTTGAGCGGACCCCGGCTGCCGTAGCCGGTGACGCTGCAATAGACGAGGCGTGGGTTGATGGCGGCCAACTGCGCAAAACCGATGCCCAGCCGCTCGGGCACGCCGGGCCGGAAGTTGTGGACCAGCACATCGGCCTCGCGCACCAGGCGCAGCAGCACGGCGTGGTCGGCCTCGTCCTTCAGGTCCAGCACCATGCCCCACTTGCTGCGGTTCACGCCCAGGAAGGCGCGGCTTTCGGCCTCCAGCGTGGACGGGTACTTGCGCAGGTTGTCGCCCACGGGCGGCTCGACCTTGATCACCTCGGCGCCCTGGTCCGCCAGCAGCGAGCAGCCATACGGCCCCGCGATATAGGCGCTCAGGTCCAGCACGCGCACGCCGCTGAGCGGGCCTTTCGGCCCCTGGCGTTCACCGGGCACAAAACTCATTCGTCTCTCCTGATAGGGAGGCGGGAAGGCCTGGGGCGCCTCCCGCCAAAGGCCGGGTTCAATCGGCCTGGATATTGCGGTCCTTGGCGAGCTGCTTCCAGCGCGCCACGTCGCTGCGGATCACTTGTGCGAACTGCTGCGGCGTCACGGGGTTGGCAATGGCGCCTTCGCGCAGGAAGCTGGCCTGGATGGTCGGCTTGGCCAGCACCTGGTTCACGGCCTGGTTGAGGCGGTCCACGATGTCGGCGGGCGTGCCCGCAGGCGCCAGCAGCCCCCACCACAGATCGAATTCGTAGCCCGGGATGGCCGTTGCCATGGGCGTCAGGTCCGGCGCAATGGGGCTGGGCTTGAGGCTGGTGATGCCGATGGCGCGCAGCTTGCCGTTGCGCACCATGGGCAGGATGGACGGGCCGCTGGAGACCAGCATCTGCACCTGGTTGCCGATGACATCGGTCACGGCCGGACCCTGGCCCTTGTAGGGCACATGCATGATGTCCATGCCCGGCACCATGGAGCGCATCATCTCGGTCGCGAAGTGGTTGATGCTGCCGGTGCCCGAGGTGGCGTAGTTGAACTGGCCCGGGCTGGCCTTGATGGCGCGCACCAGATCCTGCGGCGTCCTGGCCGGGAATTCGTTGTTCACGGCCACCACCAGCGGGCCCTTGGCAAACATGGCCACGGGCGCCAGGTCCTTGACGGGATCGAAGGGCATCTTGGCCTGCACCGCGGCATTCGTGGTCATGCTCGACGACACCGCCACCAGCGTGTAGCCGTCCGCCGCCGCCTTGGCCACCGAGGCCGTGCCGGTGTTGCCGCTGGCACCGGGCCGGTTGTCCACGATCACGGTCTGCTTGAGCAGATCGCCCATTTCCTTGGCCACCTGGCGTGCGAACACATCATTGGAGCCTCCCGGCGGATAGGGAACCACCATGGTGATGGCCTTGGACGGGAAGGCGCCCTGCGCCATCAATCCCGGCGAAGCCAGCCCGGTCAGCGTGGCCACCGTTGCCGTGGCCGCCAGCGCCACCAGCCTGCGCCGCGTGCGGCAATGCGAAATGCTCATGTCTTTGTCTCCTGTCCTGTTTCTTGTCGTTGTGGTGCACGGCATGCAGGACGCCGGTACACCGGAATGCCAGAACCCTATTCAGGCCACCAGCAGCCCCTGTGCATGCGCCGCAGCCACTATGGCCTGGGCACGCAGCACAAAGGGCTTGTCCACCATCTTTCCGTCCACCACATAGGCGCCCAGCGCATTGGCGTCAGCCTCACGGGCCGCCTGGACCACCTTCAGCGAGTGGGAAATCTCCTGCTCGGTCGGCTGGTAGACCGCATTGGCCAGCGCGACCTGGCTGGGGTGTATGCACGTCTTGCCCAGAAAGCCCAGGCCGCGCGACAGCCGCGCCTCGGCGCTGAAGCCGTCGCTGTCGCGGATGTCGGCAAAGGCGCCGTCATAGGCATAGATGCCTGCCTCGGCAGCGGCCATGCGCACGGCAAGCAGCACCTGGGCAATGGCGGCGGGCTCGCGCCGGTTCACGCCAAAGGGCTCGAACAGGTCGCCCAGCCCCATCTGCAGGCCGGCCACGCTGGCGTGGGCGCCGGCCAGTTCGGCAGCGCAGCGCAGGGCGCGGGGTGTTTCGATGTTGAGCAGCAGGCCAGGCGCCTGGGGCACGCCGTTGGCATCTGCCGCATCGGCAATGCGCTGTGCGGCCTCACGCACCTGCTGCACGGTCTCGGGCTTGGGCAGGTTGATGAGGTGCACGCCGTCGCGCACCATCTCGGCGATGTCAGCGCCGAAATGCGGCGTGTCCATGGCGTTGACGCGCACGATGAGCGTCTTGCCGTGGCCCCGGCTTTCAGGGCTGAGCAGAAAGCTGCGCAGCAGGCCGCGCGCCTCGTCCTTGCGGGCTTCGGCCACCGCGTCCTCCAGGTCGAAGGACAGCGCGTCGGCCTCGCCGGCCAGTGCCTTGGCGAACAGCTCGGGACGCGATGCGGGAACAAACAGTTTGCTTCTCATGGCCCGCATTGTGGGCGGCAGAAAGCCAAGAGAAACACAGGTAATATTTGTTCAAACCACACAAATTCTTTGTTTATGGAAACCAGCTACCTGCACAGCTTCCTGCTCGTGGTGGAGACCGGCTCCATGGCCGAGGCCGCGCGGCGCCTGGACATCACGGCCGCCGCCGTGGCCCAGCAGATCCGCATCCTGGAGCGCGAGTTCGACGCCCCCCTGCTGGCCCGCGCAGGCCGCACCGTGCTGCCCACCCCGGCCGGCCACCGCCTGGCCCAATCCGCGCCGCAGTTGCTGCGCGAACTGGCCAATGCCAAGACCCATGTCAGCCAGGAAGGCACGGCCGGGGAACTGGTCATAGGCACCATCAACACGGCGCTGCACAGCCTGCTGCCCGACATCCTGGCCGGCTTCGTGAAGAAGTGCCCTGACGCCAAGGTGTTCCTGCGGTCGGCTACCACGCGCGAGCTGTACGAGGCCGTGCGGCAGGGCGAGCTGGATGCGGCGGTCTGCCTGCACCCCTCGTTCGCCCTGGCCAAGACCTTCGACTGGACACTGCTGCGCGAGGAGCCGCTGGTGCTGCTGGTGCCGCGCCAGCTGGCGCACCTGGACCCGCACACGCTGCTGCGCACCCAGCCGCTGATCCGCTATGACCGCAGCTTGGGCGGCGGCCAGATGGTGGAGCGCTACCTGCGCGCCGCGCAGATCTCTCCCCAGGAGCGCTTTGAACTGAGCTCGCTGGTGGCGATTGCCATGATGGTGGACAGGGGCCTGGGCGTCTCCCTGGTGCCCGACACGGCGCTGAACCTGCCCGATGGCCAGGGCGTGGTGCGGCTGGCCCTGCCCGAGGAATCGCAGTCGCGGCGCTTCGGTGTGATGTGGCTGCGCTCTTCGGCACGCCTGCCGCTGATCCACAAGCTGGTGGAATGCGCGCGCACCGTGGTCAGGCAGCGCGGCGGTCCTCGCGCTGCCGCACGCGCAGCAACCCGGTCACCATAGTCCGCACCTTCAGGACTCCGCCACGGCCGCCATGGCAACCAGGTCCTGGAACCTGCGCAGCACCGCAGACGCATCGCCCACGCGCGTGGCCAGATGCAGCGGAGCGGCCAGCCCCGGGCATTGCGACAGCGTGCGGTAGGCAATGCCGTCGCTGCGCAGGCGCTGCATGGAGGCCGGCACGATGGACAGCCCCAGCCCTGCCGAGACCAGGCTCAGCGTCGCCGTCATGCGCGGCGCCTCCTGCACCACGCGCGGGCTGAAACCGGCCTCCAGGCAGGCCTTGAGAATGGCGTCGTACAGGCCCTGCCCCACCCTGCGCCGGTACAGCACGAAATCCTCCGAGGCGAGCTGCGGCAAAGGCACGGGCCGGCGCAATGGGCGTGCCAGCGCATGCCCTGCCGGCAGGGCCAGCAGCATGGGCTCTTCCAGAATCGGCACGGCCTGCAGCCCCTGGCTGCCATGCAGGGGCGAGCGCACAAAGGCCGCGTCCAGCCGCTCGTGCAGCAATGCATCCATGAGTTCACCCGTGCCCGCCTCCTCCAGTGCCACGGCCACGCCGGGCACCTGCTGGCGGAACATGCGCAGCACGCCCGGGACAAAGGGATGCAGCGCGGCAGAGCTGGTGAAGCCCACGGCCAGCCGGCCCGTCTCGCCCCGGGCGGCACGGCGCACCACCTCGGCCAGCACGTCACAGCGCTCCAGCAGCGCCTTGGACTCTTCCAGCAGCGCCAGCCCCGCCGCCGTGGGCCGCACGCCGCGCGGCAGGCGCTGCACCAGCTCCACGCCCAATTCGTGCTCCAGGCCCTGCAGCAACCGCGTCAGCGGCGGCTGCTGCATGCCCAGGCGCTCGGCCGCGCGGGTGATGTGGCCTTCCTCGGCGATGGCGACAAAGGCGCGCAGTTGGCGAAGCTCGGGCACATCAATACTTTCAAGGTATGGGAAGACTTCAATTGTGGCATTTGCAATCATGGATGGACGGATTTACGCTCGCGCCCCACAAACACACCTACCTGAAAGGCAACACGATGACCTGGTCCGCAAAGCAGTACACAACGTTCGAGCAGGAGCGCACGCGCCCCGTGCGCGACCTGGTGGCCGCCATTCCCGATCTGCCTGGCCGCGCCGTGCGGCTGGCCGTGGACCTGGGCTGCGGCCCCGGCAACTCCACCGAGGTCCTGGCCCAGCGCTTCCCCGGGGCCACCGTGACGGGACTGGACAATTCCG
Source organism: Delftia sp. ZNC0008 (assembly GCF_000799035.1). Taxonomy (NCBI): domain Bacteria; kingdom Pseudomonadati; phylum Pseudomonadota; class Betaproteobacteria; order Burkholderiales; family Comamonadaceae; genus Delftia; species Delftia sp. ZNC0008. The sequence continues at coordinate 4,802 of NZ_JTKZ01000643.1, read as the reverse complement.
AGGACATGCTGGATGCCGCACGCAAGCGGCTGCCGGGCACGGCCTTCTCCCTGGCCGACATCGCCACCTGGCAGCCCGACCAGCCGCAGGACGTGATCCTGGCCAATGCCTCGCTGCAGTGGCTGCCCGACCACCAGCAGCTTTACCCGCGCCTCGTCAGCCACCTGGCCCCCGGTGGCAGCCTGGCCGTGCAGACGCCGGACAACCTGGAAGAACCGGCCCACCGGCTGGCACGCGAAGTGGCCGCCAGCGGCCCCTGGGCTGCCACGATTGGCGATGTGCGCCACCCCGCACGGCACAGCGCGGACTTCTACTACGCCCTGCTTCGCCCGCACTGCAGCAACGTCGATGTCTGGCGCACCACCTACTTCCACCCGCTGGCGCGCGGCCATGCCGCGGTGGTTGAGTGGTTCAAGGGATCGGCGCTGCGTCCCTTCGTCGCGCCGCTGGACGAGGAGCAAAAGGCCGGCTTCTACGCAGCGTATCTGCAGGCCATCTCCCAGGCCTACCCCGCGCTGGACGATGGCACGGTGCTGCTGCCCTTCCCCAGGCTGTTCATCGTGGCCAGCCGCTGAAGCAGCGCGCCTTAGGCCCTCAGCGCGCCGGATGCAACTCGATGAGATCCCACAGATTGCCGTAGAGGTCTTCGAACACGGCCACGGTGCCGTGGGGCTTGCGCTGGGGTTCCTGCACAAAGCGCACGCCGCGCGAGCGGTAGGCTTCGAAGTCGCGCAGGCAGTCGTCGGTCTGCAGGAACAGGAACACGCGCCCGCCCGTCTGGTTGCCCACGCGCGCGGCCTGTTCCTCATTCGTGGCGCGGGCCAGCAGCAGGCGCACACCGCCGCCACCGGGAGCCACGGTGACCCAGCGCTTGCCCTCGGACAGGGCGGTGTCCTCGATCAGCACGAAGCCCAGCGCGCCCACATAAAAGCGCAGCGCCTCGTCATAGTCGCGCACGGCGACGCTCACCTGTCCTATCACCTGGGGCATGGAATCCTTTGCAGCAATGGTGCGGTCCTCGGACCACGGGGCCGCGAGGATAACGGAGCCCTGTCAATGCCCTGCCGCCCTGGCCCGTAAGCCCTGCGGCTGGCCCCACAATGGCGGCTTGCAATTGCCTCGTGAGGGACGGGAATCCATGCTGAATGCCTTGTGGCTGGGCTTTTTTCTGGTGGCGGCCGTGGCTGCGCTGGCCCAATGGCTGGTCGGCGGCCAGGCCGGGATTTTCTCGGCCATGGTGCAGGCGCTGTTTGCCATGGCCAGGCTGTCGGTCGAGGTCATGGTGCTGCTGTTCGGCACGCTGACGCTGTGGCTGGGCTTTCTGCGCATCGCAGAGAAGGCCGGCGTGGTGGAGTGGCTGGCGCGCGTGCTGGGCCCGTTGTTCGCCAGGCTCATGCCCGAGGTGCCGCGCGGCCATCCGGCCCTGGGCCTGATCACGCTGAACTTCGCGGCCAACGGGCTGGGACTGGACAACGCGGCCACGCCCATGGGCCTGAAGGCCATGCGCTCGCTGCAGGAGCTCAATCCCCGGCCCGACACCGCCACCAATGCGCAGATCCTGTTCCTGGTGCTCAATGCGTCGTCGCTGACCTTGCTGCCCGTGACCATCTTCATGTACCGCATGCAGCAGGGTGCGCCCGATCCCACCCTGGTCTTTCTGCCGATCTTGCTGGCCACCTCGGCCTCGACCCTGGTCGGCCTGCTGGCCGTGGCCGCCGTGCAGAGGCTGCCGCTGTGGAGCCCCGTGGTTCTGGGCTATCTGCTGCCGCTGGGCCTGGCGCTGGCGGGCTTCATGGCCTTTCTGGCCACGCTGTCGGCGGCCGCACTGGCCCAGCTGTCATCGCTGCTGGGCAACCTGACGCTGTTTGCCCTGATCGTGCTGTTCGTCACCCTGGGCGCCTGGCGCAAGGTCGCGGTCTACGACAGCTTCATCGAGGGCGCCAAGGAAGGCTTTGACGTGGCCAAGGGCCTGCTGCCCTACCTGGTGGCCATGCTCTGCGCCGTGGGCGTGTTCCGCGCATCGGGCGCGCTGGAGTATGCGCTGTCGGGCATACGCTGGGTGGTCGATGCCATGGGCATGGACGCCCGCTTCGTGGACGCCCTGCCCACGGCCCTGGTCAAACCCTTCTCGGGCAGCGCGGCGCGCGCCATGCTGATCGAGACCATGCAGACCCAGGGCGTGGACAGCTTCGCCGCCCTGGTGGCCGCCACCATCCAGGGCAGCACCGAAACCACCTTCTACGTCCTGGCCGTCTACTTCGGCGCCGTGGGCATACAGCGTGCCCGCCACGCCGTTCCCTGCGCCCTCATCGCCGAACTGGCCGGCGTGGTGGCGGCCATCGTGGTCTGCTACAAGTTCTTTGGCTGAAGGCACAAATGGGCGCCGCGCCTGAAGCCGACGCGGTCCAAGGCGAGGAAGACCGAGCAAGTGCCTACGCCGGCCGCCCCGCCTCGCCCCGCCGCGAGGGTGTCGCACCTCTCGGGAGAAGCCGCGCAGCGGCTCAGGGGGAACTAAAGTTCCGGCATGATCGCCTCGGCATAGTCATACAGCGCCCCCAGGATCTCCTCGCCGCGCTCGTCGGCAGTTTCCGATAGCTGATCGACCATGGCAAACATCTGCTCGGCCGTGCGTGCGCCGCCCTTTCCTTCGATCAGGCAGGCCGCGCAGTGCTGCAGCCAGCGCTGGCGCTCGGCCGGGTTCAGGCTGGCGGGGAAATTGCGGGCGCGGTAGCGGAACAGCAGTTCGGTCAGGCGTGCATCGTCGAAGCCCGTGCGGTCCAGCGCCAGCTCCTGCGCGGACAGGCTGCGCAGGTGGCTCAGGCGGCGCCGGTCCTCGTTGCCCACAAAGCCGCCGTACAGGTCCTGGTCGGCATCCAGCCCTTCCTGCGCAGGGCGCTGGTGAACGGCACGCCACAGCGCGCTCATGTCGGGCAGGTCCCGTGCAATGGCCGCATGGCCCATGCACTGCTCCACATCGATGCCCCATTGCGCGGCCATGGCCGGGCTCAGCGTCTTGAGGCTGCCGACCACCATGGGCGACTTGTTGACGTGGATGCTCTTGATAGGCAGGCGCTGCATGCCTTCGGGCAGGTCGGCCGCGCGCGAGAACAGGCGCAGGCGCAGCGTTTCCACGTCGATGGAGGCCAGCTCGGACGGGTCCTGCGCCAGATCCCAGCAGATGATCTCGTTCTTGTTGGTGGGGTGCGTGGCCAGCGGCCACATGACGGCGATGCAGCCGCGCTCGGGCCGGATCATGCCGCTGACGTGCAGGAAGGGCCTGGCATGCGTCGGCTCGGCCGGCAGGCCCATTTCCTGCAGCACACGGTCCTTCTTGTGCAGCGAGAAGGCGAAGTCGAACAATCTGGGCTGGACCTTGCGGATCAGCCGGGCCAGCCCGATGGTGGCACGCACGTCGGACAGGGCATCGTGCGCCTTCTCGTGCAGCAGGCCGTTGGCGCGGGCCAGGTCCTCGAGCTTGAAGCTTGGAGATCCATCCTCCTTTTTCGGCCAGACAATGCCTTCGGGGCGCAACGCATAGACCATGCGCACCACGTCGAGCAGGTCCCAGCGCCCGCAGCCGTTTTGCCATTCGCGCGCATAGGGGTCGATGAGGTTGCGCCAGAACATGAAGCGCGTGATCTCGTCGTCAAAACGGATGGTGTTGTAGCCCACGCCCACGGTGCCGGCCTGGGCCAGTTCCGCCTCGATGCGGGCGGCGAACTGGGCCTCGGGCATGCCCTGCTCCAGGCATTGCTGGGGCGTGATGCCGGTGATCAGGCAGGACTGCGGATCGGGCAGGTAGTCGCCTGCCGGCTGGCAATACCACATGACGGGCTCGCCGATTTCATTGAGTTCCGCATCGGTGCGGATGCCCGCGAATTGCGCGGGCCGGTCATAGCGCGGCTGGGCGCCGAAGGTCTCGTAGTCGTGCCAGAAGAAGGTATGGGCCATCGGGCGAGTATGCCTGCGAAAAAAGTGCGTCCGGACATCACAGCAAGGGTGAGCAAAGGCGCGCGCCGGAGTCGAACAGGCGCAGTGCGAAGCCCAGGTCGCGCTTGAAATGCACGCGCTGCGCCTGCTCCAGGTCCAGCTCGAACTGGCGCGCCAGGTCGCCATTGAGCTGGGGCCCGTAGGCGATGGCGCAGACTTCGTAGTTCAGGAAGAAGCTGCGGTAGTCGAAGTTGGCCGTGCCGATGATGGAGATGCTGCCGTCCACCACCAGCGTCTTGGAGTGCAGCATGCGCGCCTTGTATTCGTAGACGCGCACGCCGCAGCGGATCAGTTCGTCGTAGTAGGAGCGCGCGGCCGCCGTGACCAGGGCCGAATCGGAGCGGCGCGGCACCAGCAGCTGCACATCCACGCCGCGCAGCGAGGCATTGGTGAGCGCGGCCAGCGCGGCCTCCGTGGGAACGAAGTACGGCGTTGTCAGCCAGACACGCTCCTCGGCCGCGTTGATGGCCGCAAGATGGGCGCGGTAGATGGCCTGCAGGCCGTTGTCGGGGCCGGAGGTGATGATCTGCACGGGCAGCGGGCCCTCGGGCGCGTCCGGCAGCAGCAGGTCGATGTCGGCGGGCTCGCTCTTGGGGTCCTTTTCGAGGGCGTAGGCCCAGTCCTCGAGGAACACGGTCTGCAGCCAGTTGACGATGGCGCCCTCCAGGCGCAGGTGCACGTCGTGGTAGGCATCGGGCATGACACGCGCGTTCTCTTCGTCGGTCACGTTGACGCCGCCCGTGAAGCCCACCTTGCCGTCGCACACCAGGATCTTGCGGTGGGTGCGGAAGTTGATGACCGGGCGCAGCCGC
>NZ_JTKZ01000952.1:0-12698 GCF_000799035.1 Delftia sp. ZNC0008 | reverse complement strand
CAAACAGCTCGGCGCGCAGCAGCGCAATGGTGCCGTAGGTCTGGCGCGGGCGGGCATCGCCCTCGGGCCAGTCGCAGGCCAGGCCCAGTTCGTCCACGCCGAAGTCGCCACGCCGATGGTGCTCGGGGTTGGGCACCAGCCACAGATGGGCCAGCCGTCCGCTGGCGGCAAATTCGCGGGCCGCCTCGAACGGGAAATCAAAGTCGGGCGCGTAGACATCGCCGGCCGCCAGCCAGAACACCGTGTCCAGAAGCGGCAGCGCGCGCGCAATGCCTCCTGCGGTCTCCAGCGCCTGCTCGGGCTCGGGGGAATAGGCCAGATGCAGCGGCTCGCCACCTGTGTCGGGCGCGAAGCGCTCCCCGAAGCGCGCGGGAATCTGCTCGCCCAGCCAGCCCGTGTTGACCACGGCGCGGCGCACGCCGGCCTGCGCAAGGGCCTGCAGGTGGTGCTGCAGCAGCGGCCGGCCCTGCACCTGCAGCAGCGGCTTGGGGCAGGTGTCGGTCAGCGGCCGCATGCGCTCGCCACGGCCTGCGGCCAGCAGCATGGCTGGTGGCTGCTCGGTGAGGAAAAGCGCCTTGGCGGCGGGGAACGGCTGGATGGGCGAGGCGGTCATGGAGCGCAACTGTAGACCATTGCCAGCGGCCATTGCCCCGCGCGCGGGAGCCAAAAACCCGCGTCCTTTAAAATAGCCGGCTTACTCTGATTACCCCCTCCTTCACGGAGCGCCCTGATGGCCAACACTCAACAAATGGCGAATGCGATCCGCGCACTCGCAATGGATGCCGTTCAACAAGCCAACTCCGGCCACCCCGGCGCCCCCATGGGCATGGCCGACATGGCCGTGGCACTGTGGAGCCGTCACCTCAAGCACAACCCCGTCAACCCGCAATGGGCTGACCGTGACCGCTTCATCCTGTCCAATGGCCACGGCTCCATGCTGATCTACGCGCTGCTGCACCTCACGGGCTACGCGCTGCCGATCGACGAGCTCAAGAACTTCCGCCAGCTGCACAGCAAGACGGCCGGCCACCCCGAAGTGGGCATCACCCCCGGCGTGGAAACCACCACCGGCCCGCTGGGCCAGGGCATCACCAATGCCGTGGGCTTCGCGCTGGCAGAAAAGCTGCTGGCTGCCGAATTCAACCGTCCCGGCCACGCCATCGTCGACCACCACACCTACGTGTTCCTGGGTGACGGCTGCCTGATGGAAGGCATCAGCCACGAGGCCGCGGCCCTGGCCGGCGCCTGGAAGCTGGGCAAGCTGGTGGCGCTGTACGACGACAACGGCATCTCCATCGACGGCAAGGTCGCCCCCTGGTTCATCGACAACACGCCCGCCCGCTTCGAAGCCTATGGCTGGAACGTGGTGCGCGACGTGGACGGCCACAACGTGCAGGCCATCGATGCCGCCATCGCCGCCGCCAAGAAGAGCAGCGACAAGCCCACGCTGATCTGCTGCAAGACCAGCATCGGCAAGGGCTCGCCCAACCGCCAGGACACGGCCAAGGCCCACGGCGAGCCCCTGGGCGCCGAGGAAATCGCACTGACCCGCGCAGCCCTGGGCTGGGAGCACGGCCCCTTCGACATCCCCGCCAGCGTCTACGGCGACTGGGATGCCAAGGCCGCCGGCGCCAAGGCCGAAGCGGCCTGGAACAAGAAGTTCGCCGCCTACGCCAAGGCCTTCCCCGAACTGGCTGCCGAATTCAAGCGCCGCATGGCCGGTGACCTGCCCGCCAACTTCGGCGAGATCGCCGCGCAGATCGCCTCCGACGCGCACGACGCAGGCGCCACCGTGGCCAGCCGCAAGGCCAGCCAGCTGGCCCTGGAGGGCCTGACCGCAGCCCTGCCCGAACTGCTGGGCGGCTCTGCCGACCTGACCGGCTCCAACCTGACCAACACCAAGAGCACGCCTTCGCTGCGCGTGGACGACAAGGGTGCCGTGGTCCTGACCGAAGACGGCAAGATCGGCCGCCACATCAACTACGGTGTGCGCGAGTTCGGCATGGCCGCCATCATGAACGGCATCGCCCTGCATGGCGGCTACATCCCCTACGCAGGCACCTTCCTGACCTTCAGCGACTACAGCCGCAACGCCATCCGCATGGCCGCGCTGATGAAGCAGCGCGTGGTCCACGTCTTCACGCACGACTCCATCGGCCTGGGCGAAGACGGCCCGACCCACCAGTCCATCGAGCACGCCGCCTCGCTGCGCCTGATCCCGGGCCTGGATGTCTGGCGCCCTGCCGACACCACGGAAACCGCCGTCGCCTGGACCGTGGCCCTGAGCCAGAAGAACAAGCCCACGGCCCTGCTGCTGTCGCGCCAGAACCTGGCCTACGCAGCCAAGACCGAAGACGCGCTGGACGACATCGCCTGCGGCGCCTACGTGCTGTCCGAGCCCAAGGCCGTCGGCCTGAACAAGAAGGCACAGGCCGTCATCATCGCCACCGGCTCCGAAGTGCAGCTGGCCCTGGCCGCCCAGAAGCTGCTGGCCGAGCGCAAGGTCGCCGTGCGCGTGGTCTCCATGCCCAGCACCACCACCTTCGACAAGCAGGACGCCAAGTACAAGAGCCAGGTGCTGCCGGCCAACCTGCCGCGCATCGCCGTGGAAATGGGCGTGACCGACTTCTGGTGGAAGTACGGCTGCGCCGCTGTCGTCGGCATCGACACCTACGGCGAATCGGCCCCCGCGCCCGTGCTGTTCAAGCACTTCGGCTTCACGGCCGAGAACGTGGCCGACACCGTGCAGGCTGCGCTGCAGCGCGCCGGCAAGTAAAGCTGCGAGAAGGGGCCTGTGGCCCCTTTTTGCCGCCCGCCAGGCCCGGCCTGGCCCTCACCGTTTCAGTTTTTCCGTTTTTCGCAATCCGTCAATCCAAGAGGCAAATATGACGATCAAGATCGGTATCAACGGCTTCGGCCGCATCGGCCGCATGGTGTTCCGCGCTGCCGTGCAGAACTTCAGCGACATCGAAGTCGTGGGCATCAACGACCTGCTCGAGCCCGACTACCTGGCCTACATGCTCAAGTACGACAGCGTGCACGGCCGCTTCAAGGGTGAGGTCTCGGTGGAGGGCTCCAACCTGATCGTCAACGGCAAGACCATCCGCCTGACGCAGGAGCGCGACCCCGCCAACCTGAAGTGGAACGAAGTCGGCGCCGACATCGTGATCGAGGCCACCGGCCTGTTCCTGACCGACGAGACCGCACGCAAGCACCTGGCTGCCGGCGCCAAGAAGGTCATCATGTCCGCGCCTTCCAAGGACAGCACCCCGATGTTCGTCTTCGGCGTGAACTGCAAGACCTACGCTGGCCAGGACGTCATCTCCAACGCCTCCTGCACCACCAACTGCCTGGCTCCCGTGGCCAAGGTGCTCAACGACAAGTGGGGCATCAAGCGCGGCCTGATGACCACCGTGCACGCTGCCACCGCCACGCAAAAGACCGTGGACGGCCCCAGCAACAAGGACTGGCGCGGCGGCCGCGGCATCCTGGAAAACATCATTCCCTCCAGCACGGGCGCAGCCAAGGCCGTGGGCGTGGTGATTCCCGAGCTCAACAAGAAGCTGACCGGCATGTCCTTCCGCGTGCCCACCTCCGACGTGTCGGTGGTGGACCTGACGGTGGAGCTGAACAGCGAAGCCAGCTACGAAGAGATCTGCGCCGAAATGAAGGCCCAGTCGCAAGGCGCGCTCAAGGGCGTGCTGGGCTACACCGAAGACAAGGTCGTGGCCACGGACTTCCGCGGCGAGTCCTGCACCTCGGTGTTCGATGCCGAAGCCGGCATCGCCCTGGACAAGACCTTCGTGAAGGTCGTGTCCTGGTACGACAACGAGTGGGGCTACTCCAACAAGTGCCTGGAAATGGTGCGCGTGGTCGCCGCCAAGTAATCCTGGCGCGAACCCCTGCGGGGCCTGTCGAAGGGCCTCGCACCAGGCCGGCATCGGACGCGATGCCGGCCTTTTTCATGGAGGCTGCGAAACTGGCGGCCTGTTCATCTCCTGTGATTCGACCGCCATGCAACCCGCCCTTTGCAGCGTCTGCAACAAGGACCCGACGCAGGAACCCGGCCCGCTGCACGGAGCCTGGCTGTGCTTTGCCGACCATTGCGCCGAGCAGGCCGACATGCTGTCCCATCCGCAGGGACTGGCCTATTTCTGCTCTGTGCATCTGCCGGCGGCGAAGGCCCTCACGCATTTGCCGCAGCAGGAAGCGATGGCACGGCTTGCGCATGCCTGCGCGCGTTCGTGAGCCCGCCACTGTCCCGCACTGCAAGCGTTGCTCGACAAAGCCGGCACCGGCGGCGCGGCATCATGGCCGCATGACTACTTCATCCGCATTGCACGAGACCATTGGCTTTGACGACTTCCTCAAGGTGGAGCTGCGCGTGGGCCGCATCGTGGACGCCCAGGTGTTCAAGGAGGCGCGCCGCCCCGCCTATGTGCTGCAGGTCGATTTCGGCCCCGAACTGGGCCTGCGCAAGTCCAGCGCCCAGATCACGGCGCTGTACCGGCCCGAGGAACTGATAGGCCGCCAGGTGGTGGCCGTGCTGAACTTTCCCAGCAAGCAGATCGGTCCCATGCGCTCGGAATGCCTGGTCACGGGATTCCACAACGAGAACGGCGAGGTCGCGCTGTGCGTGCCCGACCGCGAGGTGCCGCTGGGCACCAAGCTGCTGTGACGGCCTTGCGGACTATTCGATGCGCGCGCCGGCCGCCTTGACGATGCGGCCGGCTGCCTCCCAGTCGTTCCCGGGGCGGCGCCGGAATGCGACGCCACCTCTCAACCTGCCGCCATGCGCTGCGCGAGAAAGTCCAGGAAGGCCGTGATGCGCGCGGCCAGCGCCGTGTTGCGGTAGTAGACGGCGTGGATGGGCTGGCGCTGCTGCACGGTCTCGCGCGCCAGCACCTGCACCAGCTCGCCCTGGGCGCGGTCTCGCACGGTCATGAAGTCGGCCAGGCAGACCACGCCCTGGCCGGCCAGGGCCAGCTGGCGCATGGTCTCGCCGCTGGAGGCCGTGAGCTGGGGCGCGGCATCCCAGCGGTCGCCGCCCTCGGGCGTGCGCAGCGGCCAGTGGTTCAGGCCCGGCACCTGGCTGTTGCCGATGCGCTGGTGGCGCGCCAGCGCGGCCACGCTCGCCACGGGCCCATGGGCCTGCAGGTAGGCGGGGCTGGCCAGCACGCGCAGCAGGCTGTGGCACAGCAGCCGCGCATGCAGCGTGGAGTCGCGCAGCTCGCCGATGCGGATGGCGATGTCGGTGCGCTGGGCCAGCAGGTCGATGTGCAGGTCATCGGTGTTCAGCTCCAGCGTGATCAGCGGATAGAGCGCGCGGAACTCACCCACCAGCGGCACGATGGCATGCAGCATGAAGGGCGAGGCCGCGTTGACGCGCAGCAGCCCGGCCGGCGCCTCACGGCGCGCGGCCAGTTCCTCCTCGGCCGCGTCCAGGGCCTGCAGCACCTCGCGCGTGCGGGCCAGGAAGCGCGCGCCTTCCTCGGTCAGCTCCAGGCTGCGCGTGGTGCGCCGCACCAAGGTGGTGGCCAGCTTTTTCTCCAGGCGCGACAGGCTGCGGCTGATGCCTGAGGTGGTCTGTCCCAACTGCTCGGCCGCCGCCGTGATGCTGCCGCAGTCGATCACGGCGCGAAAGGCCTGCAGTTCGTCCAGCGTGGTTTTCATGGGATGCCAGCTTGGCGCAATTGTTGCTGCAGCGTCAAATATTTTCTGCCGATACCAGGCTTTATCTGCAAGCGTGAACGCGCCAGACTGCAGTCTTCGAGGCGTTGTTCCGCGCCTTTTTTGCCTTTTTGAAAGACCTGCATGACATCGACTGCCTCTCTCGCTTCCGTGGTGCCCGCCTTCGGCCTGGGCACCTTCCGCCTCAAGGATGAGGTGGTGCGCCACTCCGTGGGCCAGGCCCTGGAAGTGGGCTACCGCGCCATCGACACCGCCCAGATCTACGGCAACGAGGCCGATGTGGGGGCCGCCATCGCCGCCAGCGCCGTGCCGCGCGATCAGCTGTTCCTCACCACCAAGATCTGGACCGAGAACCTGTCCGCCGACGCGCTGATCCCCAGCCTGGAGCGCAGCCTTGAAGCCCTGCGCACCGACCATGTGGAGCTGACGCTGATCCACTGGCCTTCGCGCAGCGTGCCGCTGGAGGACAGCCTGGGCGCCCTCATGCGCGCCAGGGAGCAGGGGCTGACGCGCCACATCGGCGTGTCCAACTTCAACATCGCGCTGCTGCAGCAATCCATCGTCGCCGTGGGCGCCGCGAACATCGCCACCAACCAGATCGAGCTCAGCCCCTATCTGCAAAACCGCGCCGTCACCGACTTCGCACGCCAGCAGGGTATCCACACCACCTCGTACATGACGCTGGGCTACGGCAAGCTGCTGGCCGATCCCGTGCTGGCCGACGTCGCCGCCGCCCGCGGCGCCACGCCCGCCCAGGTGGCTCTGGCCTGGGCCATGGCCATGGGCTATGCCGTCATCCCCTCGTCCACCCGGCGCGCCCACCTGCAGGCCAACCTGGACAGCTGCCAGCTGGTGCTGGGCGCCGAAGACATGCAGCGCATCGCCGCGCTGGAGCGCGGCGACCGCCAGGTCAGCCCAGACGGGCTGGCTCCGGCCTGGGATTGAACCGCGGTCGTGACGGAGGGCCTGGGCGGCCCGGCGAGCTTTGACCTGGAGCAACGCAATGCGGACCCTAGGGGTAGTACTAGGGTTATCACAGTATCGAACGACCGTGCTTTTTATGAGAATGCACGATTAGTCGAGACAACCAGGAGACAAGCAGCATGAGTGACCGCCCATGGCTGGGTGCCTATCCGGCAGGTGTGCCCGCCGACATCGATCCCTCCCAATACCCTTCGCTGGTGGCCCTGATGGAGGAGGCCTTCAGCCGCTACGCGGACCGTGTGGCCTATTCCTTCATGGGCAAGGAGCTGACCTACTCCCAGGTCGATGCGCAAAGCCGCGCCTTCGCTGCCTATCTGCAGAGCCTGGGCCTGGCCCGCGGCGACCGCGTGGCGCTGATGATGCCCAACGTGCCCCAGTACCCCGTGGCCGTGGCCGCCGTGCTGCGCGCCGGTTTCGTGGTGGTCAACGTCAACCCGCTGTACACGGCGCGCGAGCTGGAGCACCAGCTCAAGGACTCGGGCGCCAAGGCCATCGTCATCATCGAGAACTTCGCCCACACGCTGCAGGCCTGCAAGGCCGCCACGCCCGTGCAGCACATGGTGCTGTGCACCATGGGCGACCAGCTGGGCATGCTCAAGGGCGCCATCGTCAATTACGTGGTGCGCAAGGTCAAGAAGCTGGTGCCGCCGTTCTCGCTGCCGGGGGCCGTGCGCTTCAACGACGCGCTGGCCAAGGGCATGCGCTCGCCCTTCCAGGCGCCGCAGCTGCAGGCCTCCGACATGGCCCTGCTGCAGTACACGGGCGGCACCACGGGCGTGAGCAAGGGCGCGGTGCTGCTGCACAGCAACATCATCGCCAACGTGCTGCAGTCCGAGGCCTGGAACCAGCCCGCCATGGGCAAGGTGCCGGCCGGCGAGCAGCCCACCAGCATCTGCGCGCTGCCGCTGTACCACATCTTCGCCTTCACGGTGAACATGATGCTGTCCATGCGCACGGGCGGCAAAACCATCCTGATTCCCAATCCGCGCGACCTCAAGGCCACGCTCAAGGAACTGTCCACGCAGCGCTTTCACAGCTTCCCGGCCGTGAGCACGCTGTTCAACGGCCTGGCCAACCACCCGGACTTCAACACCGTGGACTGGTCGCACCTGAAGGTCTCGGTCGGCGGCGGCATGGCGGTGCAAAGCGCCGTGGCCCAGCTGTGGCTGCAAAAGACCGGCTGCCCCATCTGCGAGGGCTACGGCCTGTCGGAGACCAGTCCCTCGGTCAGCTGCAACCCCGTCACCTCCACCGAGTTCTCGGGCACCATCGGCGTGCCCCTGCCCAGCACCTGGATGAAGCTCGTCGATGACGAAGGAAACGACGTGACCACCATCGGCGAGCGCGGCGAGGTCGCCATCAAGGGCCCGCAGGTCATGGCCGCCTACTGGCAGCGCCCCGACGAAACCGCCAAGGTCTTCACCGCCGACGGCTACTTTCGCACCGGCGACATCGGCACCATGGACGAGCGCGGCTACTTCAAGATCGTGGACCGCAAGAAGGACATGGTCCTGGTCAGCGGCTTCAACGTCTATCCCAATGAAGTGGAAGACGTGGTCTCCAACTGCCCCGGCGTGCTCGAATGCGCCGTGGTCGGCGTGCCCGACGAGAAGACCGGCGAGGCCGTCAAGCTGGTCATCGTGCGCAAGGACGACAGCCTCACCGAACAGGCCGTGCGCGACTTCTGCCACGACAACCTCACGGGCTACAAGCGGCCCCGCGTGATCGAGTTCCGCACCGAACTGCCCAAGACCCCGGTCGGCAAGATCCTGCGCCGGGAGCTGCGCGACAGCAAGTAACGCGGGCGGCTTGCCGTGTTTGCAAAGAGGCGCTGCGGCGCCTCTTTTCATTGGGAGGGAACACGTCTTCAGAACACGCCCAGACCCGCCATGACCAACGCCGCCAGCGCCGCCAGCGCCACGGCCGCCGCATTGAGGCAGGCCAGCGCAAAGCCGAAGCGCACGAGTTCTCCCTCTTCCTGGGCATTGGTCCGTGCCAGGCCCAGCACCAGCATGACGATGGACAGCGAGCCCAGGGCCGCATGACCGGCGGCGCTGTTGTGCACGGCGGCCAGCAGCAGGCGCGAGGACTCGGGCAGCAGGGCGATGGCGGGCATGAAGATCGCGTTGCCGCCCACGTTGGAGCCCGTCATGTAGCCGGCCAGCGCGCCGAAGGCCGCCACGATGGGCGCCAGGGCAGCGGGCGCCAGTTCGGCCAGCAGCTGCACCAGGCCGGACAGGAAACCGGCCTTGACCATCATCTGGGACATGGCCAGAAAGAAGAAGATGGTCAGCAGCGGGCGCTTGGCGCGGGCGGCCAGAGCACCAGCCAGGGCAACGCCACGGCCGGCCCCGCGCGCCAGCAGCAGTGCCAGCACCAGGGTCAGCGCCACGCCCGGGGAGGCCAGCGGCTTCCAGGCCACCTGAGCGCCCTGCACGATCCAGCGCTGGTCCCACTGCGTGGCCAGGGCCAGCAGCTTGAGCAGCACGATGGCAAGGGCGAGCGCCAGATACGGCCAGGCCTGTCGCGGCCAGCCGAGTGCCGCCTGGGCCGTGCCGCGCAGCAGCAGTGCGCGTACCAGCATGCCCAGCGCCACCGCAAAGCCCGCGCCCACGCCCGCCACCTCGGGACCCAGCCAGCGGCTGATGCCATGCAGCACGCCCACGAACAGCAGGCCAAAGCCGCCCAGCAGCAGCCAGGCCCGCGCACCGCGCTCGCCGGCCAGGTGCAGGGACAGGGCGCCCAGCACCAGGAACACCGGCGCGCTGGTCAGCGAGGACACAGCGGCCAGCGCGGCCGCATCCACATGGGCCAGCGAGGCACCGATCACCGTGGCCAGGCCCAGCGTGCCCCAGGGCATGATGGCCATGCCCGCCAGCGCCATGCGCAGTGCGGCGCGCCGCTCGAACAGGCTCAGCAGCAGCGGCACGGTGGCGATCAGCGACACGCCAAAGCCCGTCATCGCCTCCAGCAGCGGCGCCAGGCCCAGCACGATGAACACCACCTGATCGGCCGGCCCCAGGCCCAGCGAGCGCACCCACTGGCTCAGCGCCTGGTTGACGCCCATGCGTTCGATGAGGATCACGAAACCCAGGCCCGGCACGATCACGAAGGCCGTGCTCAGGAACAGCACGCCCGTGTCGCGCGCTGCGGCCAGGGCGGCGCCGGAAGCGGCGGTGCCCGTCGCCATCCAGGCATCGACCAGCCACAGCAGGGCGACCAGCGCCGCCCCGGCCATGGCCGCCTGCACAGGCGGGCGGCGCAAGACCATGAGCATGGACATCACAAGAAACACGGGAGACAGGTGGAGCAGGGTGGCCATGGGATGGGCTTTCTCGGCAGGCAGGTCCGCATGCGTTGGATGCGGAAAACGACGAAATACTATTTCGCGGCACCTGTTTTTTGGTCTCTGAATTGAGGGTGTTTGCGAGAAAATTTCTCACCCTCCAAAAGTCCTCGCTTCCCATGACCAAGCACACCGCCCACCCTGCACACCTGGCCGATCTGGACGGCTTCGACCGCGCCATCCTGGCCATCGTCCAGCGCGACAGCACGGTGCCGCTGCGCCTGCTGGCCGAGCAGGTCAACCTGTCCACGGCCGCCGTGCAGCGCCGGCTCAAGCGCATGCAGGCCGAAGGCGTGATCACCGGCCAGGCCGCCACCGTGGACCCCACGCGCGTGGGCCGGCCCATCACCATCATCGTGGAGGTCATGACCGAGCGCACCAGCATCGATGCGCTCAACGCCATGAAATCGCACTTCGCCGTGCCAGAGGTCCAGCAGTGCTACTACGTCACGGGCGAGGTGGACTTCGTGCTCGTGCTCACCGTGGCCACCATGCAGGAGTACGAGGCCCTGGCGCGGCGCCTGTTTGCCGAGAACCCCAACGTCAAATGGTTCAAGACCATCGTGGCGCTGGACCGCGTGAAGGTCGGGCTGGAAATTCCCTGCGAGTGAAGGCCCTTTGGCGCAATCTTGACAGCCGCTAAACGGCCGCCTACATTGAATGGAATGATCGTTCCAATTCAGTGAGCCACCATGCGCACCAAGGACTTCGACCCCGATGACATTGCAGACGCCGCCATGCAGGTGTTCTGGCAGCGCGGCTACGCGGCCACCTCGGTGCAGGACCTGGTGGACGGCACGGGCCTGTCGCGCAGCAGCCTGTACGGCACCTTCGAGAACAAGCAGGGGCTGTTCCAGCATGCGCTGCGCCGCTATGAGGCCGTGACCACCTCCAACGTGGAACTGCTGTCCGGCCCGGGACGCGCCCGGGACCTGGTGCGGCAGCTGCTGCTGCGCATCGTGCAGGACGAATTGAGCGATGCCGGGCGTCGTGGCTGCCTGGTCGCCAATGCCGCGCTGGAGCTGGCCGGCCATGACGAGGCCGTCGCCGAGAGGGTGGCCGGCAACTTCCAGCGCCTGCAAAAGGCGCTGGAAAAGCTCATCCTGCGCGGCCAGCAGGAAGGCGACATCACCGACAGCAAAAAGCCGCGCGCCCTGGCGCGCTTCGTCCTGAACACCGTGCAGGGCCTGCGCGTGCTGGGCAAGGGCAGCAGCGCGCCGCAGCGCCGCCAGTGCCTGATGGATGTGGTCGACGTGGTCGACATGGCGCTGCAGGCGCAATAGCCGGCCACCCGCCACCCGCCGCGCGCATGTCGTGCCGTTGCGGGTTTTTATTTTCCTTGAATTGGAATGATCGTTCCAGTAATGCGGATCTCAGTTTTCCGCGTCTGTTTCACTCTCTCATCACCCCAGGAGCTCCCATGCATACAAACCTTCAAACCACCATTGCCGTGCTCGGCACGGGCCTGATCGGTGCGCCCGTCGCGCGCAACCTGCAACGCAAGGGCTTCACCGTCCGCGCCTGGAACCGGACGGCCGCCAAGGCCCAGGCCCTTGCGGCGGACGGCGTTCAGGCCTGTGGCGATGCGGCCGACGCCGTGCGTGGCGCCCGCATCGTCGTCACTGTGCTCAAGGACGGGCCGGCCGTGCTGCAGGCCATGCAGGCTGCAGCGCCCGCATTGCAGCCGGGCACACTGTGGCTGCAACTGAGCACGGTGGGTGTGGATGCCATCGCGCCGCTGGCGCAGTTCGCCGATCGGCATGGCCTGGTGTTCTACGACTGCCCCGTGCAGGGCACGCGCCAGCCGGCCGAGCAGGGCCAGCTGGTCATCCTGGCCGCAGGCCCGCTGGCGCAGCGCGGCCAGGCGCAGCCGGTGTTCGATGCCATCGGCAAACGCAGCCTGTGGATTGCGCAGCAGGCAGGCGCCGCCAGCCGGCTCAAGCTGGCGCTCAACCACTGGGCCTTCGCACTCACGCATGGCCTGGCCGAAAGCCTGGCGCTGGCCAAGGGGCTGGACATAGAGCCGGCCCTGGTGGTCGATGCCGTCACGGGCGGGCCCATGGACAGCGGCTTCTTCCAGGCCAAGGCCGCTGCCATGCTGTCAGGCCGCTACGACGCCAGCTTCACCGTGGCCAATGCCGTCAAGGACGCGCAACTGGTGGCCGATGCCGCCGCCGGCGCAGGCCTGCTGCTGGATGGCGCCCAGGCCGGGCTGCGCCGCTTCGAACGCGCGCTGGCCGCCGGGCATGGCGACAAGGACATGGCGGCATCCCACCTGGCATCCCATCCAGCCTCCCATGCCTGAGATGCGCAGCAAGGACAAGGCAATGAATTCGCCCATGGACACCTCCTTCGACACAGGCCTGCCACTGGGCAGGCTGCTGGCCCTGGCGATGGCAGGCTTTCTGGCCATCATGACCGAGGCCCTGCCGGCCGGCCTGCTGCCCCAGATCGGCACGGGACTGGCAGTGTCCGAAGCCATGGCCGGCCAGATGGTCACGCTGTACGCGCTGGGTTCGGTACTGGCCGCCATTCCCGTCGTGGCCGCCACGCGCGGCCTCAGGCGCCGGCCGCTGTTCATGGCGGCGGTGGGCGGGCTGCTGCTGTTCAACAGCCTCACCGCGCTGTCCGGCCACTACGGCCTGACCCTGGCCGCCCGCTTTGCCGCAGGACGCGG